>JAUVCN010000031.1 GCA_030595715.1 Thermoplasmatales archaeon | reverse complement strand
CACCACACCCCCCCCCCACGCCCAGCCCCCCCCCCACGACGCCCGCCCCGACACCCCAACCGCCCACCCACCTAGTGCCCGCATCAAGTATACACCTGAGCGAGCCTTCCGAGATCTACAATGAAAGGGACATCTATCTTTCGGTATATCTGCCGACGGCGACCAGAAATGATCGGTCCCTCAACGGTTCCTACATTGATTCAAGAGAGAGGGATATTACCAAGACCATCGGGAAGGACCTGATGGATTGTTTCAGTTCTACACTTGAGATGATAAGGGATATGCTCGATAGGAATCCCCTTCCGGGTGAGAAGGGAGTGATCATATTCGCATCCAAATGCGATGGAATGAAGTTGGGATACCGGATATCAGCCGAACCCGAGAGAAAGATGGTGCTCGACACATCTCCTTTCCTTCTCCCACTGGCGAAATTAAAGGATGAGTTCGAGGACTACGGCCTCCTCCTGATGGATTCACAGGATGCAAGACTGATGATAGTTCGGTCCCATCTGATAGAAAAGGAGGGAAAGGCCTCCATTGACCTCATGAAACGCCACAAGAAAGGGGGGATGTCCCAGATGAGGTTCAATCGACTCCGACGGGGGGCTATCCATGCATTCGTGACCGAGGTCGTGGAGGACCTCAGAGGGATAGGTGATCTTTCTGAACTGAGAGGGATCGTTATTGCAGGGCCCGGGAATGCGAAAAGAGCATTGATAGAGGACCTTCCAAAGGAGATCTCCGATATGGTGATCGGGGCGATCGATGTGGATATGGATGTTTCCGCCAATGAGCTGGTGACACTCTCCGATGCTGTGGCCTCTGAAAATGAGCTTGAAAAAGAAGCTGACCTCGTTATGGAACTGGAAGGGGCAATAATGAAAGGAGAACACGCTTCATATGGTGAGAGTGATGTCATAGCCTCGCTTGAAGAAGGAAGGGTAAGCACTCTGTTGATATTGGAGGGAGTCTCCAGGCCGGGATGGATATGCGAAGGTTGCCAAACCCTTAGACCAAGGGAAGGTCCGCCAAAGAAGTGTCCAAAATGTGGTAAAAGGACATCCCGTGTTGACGTTGTCGAGGAGATGTTCGAACTTGCCGAGAGGACCGGTGCCAGAACCGAGTTCGTTAAGGTGTCGGCCTTCCTTGGATCAATAGGTGGTGTCGGAGCTATCCTCAGGTATTGAGATCGTTATTTCAGGTCCTCAGACAACTTCGCTCTCTTCTTCGCCTAAGTAAATGATCTTTCCCATCCAGATGTCGGTTCTCTTTGCTTCCGGAGTCCCATCTCTTGCATCACACCATACACCCACGGTCCATCCCGGTCCGGCGGAGAGTGCAAGGTAATCTCCAATGAAAGCCCCTGCGGACTTTCCTCCCGAGTTATCTCCCTCGAATGGAGAATCTATCATCTTGATATTATCCCATGTCATGCCGCCATCACGGGATATCGCAAAGTACACCGATATCAGATCATTATCGGGATCGTCCCTTCGATCATAGAACATGACCTGTACCGATCCATCGGACCCTACCGCCACTGCCGGGAAGAACTGATCATTGTCATTGGCACCGGTGGCATTGTTCACCACCAGTTCCTGAGTCCATGTATCGCCTCCGTCATGTGAGGCAACGAGGTAGATATCGGATTTCCCAACTCCCTCTCTCTGATCGGGCCACGCGATATAGATCGCCCCATCAAGTTCCCCGCCCCAGTTGTCGACTGCCATATCGCACATGGTGGGTGTCCTGTATCCTCCATTGGGTAGATAATAATCAAGCGGTGTTACCTGGGTCAGTGTCCTGACCGTGGAGAAAGAGTTGCCTCCATCGGTGGACCTGGTGTATCTAAGATTCCCGTAGGTTGTCTCGTATTCTATCCATGAGACATGGATGGTCCCATCGTTCGTTACCTCCACCTGGGATCCCTGGACCTGTCTTTCCCTCTGCGTGACAAGTTCTGAAAGTACCTGTGGGAACGACCAGGTTTGTCCCTTGTCCCTTGATACCGAATGGAGCATTACAGAGGATACGCCATACCACTGGAAAGCGGTCCAGGTCACATGGACATCACCGGTTGTCGGGTCCACGCCGATCCACTCCTTATCATGGAAGTTCGCCAGCATGTTGGAAAGCGATGACCTGGATTCGATAACCATTGAAACATGCGGGAATGTCCTTCCTCCATCATCGGACCTTGCAACGAAGATCCCGGAACCGGGTTTCAGAAGATTGCCTATCTCCGGATTCCTCTGAAAGACTATTCCTGCCATGTAACAGGTTCCGTCAGGGGCGAATGTGAGAACAGGATCTCCACCCCCTGCGTATGGCCAGAGGGGTGAGCTTCGATCTCCGTCATATCCCGGGATCAAACCCCAGTCCCACGTTTCTCCTCCGTCGAATGAAGAATAGAATCCACACCATGCATCCCCGGATGGTGTTCCATAATCATTGGAACCGGCCACAATGTTCATGGGATCCGTGGGATTGACGGCCAGAGCAGGTTCATTGTTGGCCGTGGTGAGATCGGTCACAGGAATGTTCGGGAAAATGGCATAGGCCTTGAAAGGTCCTTCATCGATATCATCCGATCTCTTGTCATCCGACTCTTCAGCGGAAAGTACAGAATACAGGAATCCCCCAACGACCAGGAGGACAATTACGACCCCCACACCAACAAGGATCCGATTGGTACTTTTCACTCCTCTGTCTGCCATGCGATATGATGGGTCATAACGAACTTGAACTTATCGGTGGAATTGTTTTTGCCACGTGGGGGAAACCTTTTAAGGTTGGTTTTTTTGATATACCTGTAAAGGGAGAAATAACTAGATGGACCTTGATTGGTTGGAATCCCCTGCCCTTGGGCCTGATATCCTCGTCAAACATCTGTTGATAGCAGGCGGCATCATTTTCATCGGGATCGTTCTGGCTTTTTTCATTCCAAGGTTCCTATCAAGGAGGGTAAGGGACCTCTTCGTGAACATACAGCTTGGATCGGTGAGGAAGAAGAAGGGAAAACTTGACATCGAGACCGAACGCGAGCATGTCAAGAGAAGATTGAGCTTATCACTTGAAAAACCCCTTCGCAGGTCCCTGTCCATATTGATCCTCCTCCTTACTTTGCTCGTTGCGGTATTTTCCATAGACCTGGGTCTTGATTCTCAGCTCAGGGTTATGGACCGTGGCTATGAAGCGGGTCAATTCCTCCAGGTTGCTATTGTCATAGGACTTGTAACGATCTTTGTCATTTTGGCAGTAGACCCGATCCTTCGAGCGTTGGTCTATTCGTTGACGGGGAGTTCCTATTCCCGATCAAGGAAGTATGGGTTTTTAAAGTCCTTGAAATTTCCCACGAAGTTCATTCTTTTGATCCTTTCTTTCTACGTTGCATTGATCTCAACATTCGATAGAATCCAGCTTAAACCCTTCGAATGGTTGTTGGACCTGCTGATCTTCACCTTGATCCTGACGTTCTCATATCTGATCGCCCAGTTGTTCGTTGTCCTTTCGGAACCTTCCTTCAAAGGCAAGGATCGAACCACTAGAAATGCGGGGAGGGCAGTTGGAAGAATGATCAAACTGATCATTTATCTTCTTGGCGGACTCCTGGGACTCACGATCCTTGGATTGGACCCGGTAACCATCGCCACATCCCTCGGGTTGATCGGTTTTGCCCTGGCATTCGGCCTTCAGGATACCGTGGCAAATTTTGCTGCGGGCATATTGATCGCACTGGACAAACCCTTTATCATTGGCGACAGGATCAGGATCGATTGGGGGGGTAATGAGACATGGGGTGATGTAACGGATATCTCTCTCCGGTCCACATGGATCAAGACACCGGAAGATGAGATGATCGTGATCCCGAACCACGTCATAGCTTCCTCCCAGGTATGGAACTATACCAGGGACTCACCCAAAGTAGCTATTCATCGGGATGTTAGCATTTCCTATGATTCGGACTGGCATCTAGCCGAGAAGCTTATCCTCTCCATTCTCAATGTGCATCCTCTTGTGATGAACACACCTCATCCATATGTTCTCATGAAGGAGTTCGGAGAGTCTTCTCAGGTGCTAACGATATGGTTCTGGATACCGGAAGCAAGGGACAAGTTGAATATCCAATCGGATATCCTGAAGAAGATCAAGGACGTCTTCGATCTGAATGGGGTCGAGATACCATACCCTTATCGGACCATAGTCTACAAGGCCGATATTCCAAAACCAAAGGTTCTGGGGGAAGAATACCACAGCCCCGTTTTCCTCCCATCTACAGGATTCAAGGAGTTCAAGCTAAGTAACGGTGAAGCTGTGGATATGGGCAAGGTAGGGTCTGTCGTGCTGGCTCCGACCTCCTCATCATATCCAGCCCGGTACACCGCTCCGTATGTCATGGATACCGCAAGGAAGATGGGGGCCTCGGTATCGGCTCTTTTCATCAGAACACCTGGATCCAATCTGGTTGAAGGTAAGAATGCCCTCAGAATATACAATGAGGTTGCCAAGGCCCATGGTGTTGATATCAAATTGCTCTTCAAAGAGGGAGATGTCCTTGAGAACATCCTGATGGCTGTCGAGCAGGAAGGAGCATCCATCGTGATCATGGGATCGACCGAGGAAACACTGTTTCGATCATTAACGAAGAGGTCCATAAGCCAGGAGCTCCTCCGGCATCTTAACATTCCGACAATGATAATACCCCCCACCAGGGGTCGCGGGAAAAAGCTGCAAAATAATGAAACCGAGTTGCAGTATGATGAGAGCAATGTGAATATGTCTTCCATCAAAAGCCTTGAATCCCTGGACAAGAAAGGAGAAGGAACGAACAATACGTACCGGTCCTTTGAAACCTGATCACTTCCCTGTGATCATCCCGGCCCTCTTTCTTTCCATGATGATCTTTGTCATCATCGACTTGATGTTGACGACCTCTCCGTGTCCAATACCATTGCAACCGGTATGGAAGAGAAGCCGACCGTCGGGCATCAATAGAAATGGGTAGGTTGCGCACGTATATAGCCAATCTGGGTATATTGTACATGTCATCCCCTCTCGCTTCAGCATGGGACATGCACCATCTATCAGGAAATATGGGTGGTCCATCCCACTTTCCGGATCGACCTCCTTTTTGAATTCAGGCATCTCCGTGATCCTCGGATCCATGGTCAACCGATCGAACTCCACCCATGTCAGGTCTACCGACCAGGGATGCATGCAGCATTTGCCACATCTTATACAGGTCCATCTGGTGGTCGGATCGACAGGTTTCCATTCATCATCGATGTATCCTTCGATCCCCTTTCGATCGAACTCCCTGTCTGGCATGATGGGTTCAGATGGGTATTGAAAAGATATAACACTTCCCAAAACTTTGAAGTTGATGTTCTCCATTGTCCGGTCGTGGCAAGAAAAAAAGGCGAAGGGTTGAAGTGGGGCAGGTTGGCCTTTTCGATGGCCGTTCTGTTGACAATGATGATCGGTACACTTGCCGGGATGTATCTTCTTGTCAACTATCTTCTTGAACAGGGTGAAAGGGATGGGTTCGAGATCGACGATCTATTGGCCCCGCTGCCAGAGGATCGTATTCCCCTGTCAGAAAAACCACCTCTGTTCATAAGTCAAGCCGAAGTTGTTGAATTTGACTGTAGATTGGTCTGGGAACGTAGAGCCTCATCGCCCGTTCTTGAAGGATACGAAGGTATGGGCGCGATCTTGAACATAAGCCTGATCAATGACGGAGAAACGCGTCTTTTCGTTGAGAGGGTCTTCTATGAGACAGGGTGGGGTTCATCAGGATCGGGTGATGTCGGACTCTATGTTGAGCCGGGAGAACGACGTTATATCAGACATTTGAACCTGGATATTCCTTCTCCACCCCCGAATGGGTCCAAGTTGACATACAGCATGCATCTTGAACTTCTTGTTGAGGGGGTAGATACATGGGTAAGGAAAGATAGTGTTAACTTCGGGACATCGGACCTCAAGCTTTTTTCGATCGAAGATGCCAGGGAAGCTCCCGAATATATCCACAATACCCCTTACTACTATGACAAGATCAATGATATGATAAAGGATGATGAAGAAGAGATCGCCTCTCTCCTGGAAAATGAAGGCATGGGTGGTGGCAGGTTCACGATCCAGGACATTGTGGACGCATATGAGTATGTTACGGATTCGATCGATTACAAGGCAGATCCGGATGATGACAAGAACGAATGGATCTCCCCCATGACATGCATCTCCCGCGGAGGAGGTGATTGTGAGGATTTCTCGGTCCTCCTGGCTTCCATGATAACGGGTATGGGTGGAAATGCGAGGGTCCTGATAACATCGGACCATGCATTCACATCCGTGTACATCGGAGAAAATGATGCGGTCCTTCAGGATATCGAGAAGAGGTTCGGAATATCGATCCCCTTCCAGATCCTGGAAGATGAGCTAGGGAAATGGTTGATCATAGAACCCCAACCAAATCTCATATTCGGCTGGTTTCCATCGGATGTCCATGTTCAGGATAGGGCGATGGAAAATTCATATTTGTATGGTGTAGATGGACTGGGTTGGGGATATGAGAATTCCGATGTCGTTTACATAGTGGATATATATATTTAAGAGAAAGTCAGTAGTCACCGTATATTGAGGTGTCAACATGGAAACCCGCAAGGTTCAGATCTCGGGAGGTTCCACCTTCATTGTTTCCCTGCCCAAAAAATGGGCTCTGAAGAACGGGATCTCATCGGGAAGTCCGTTGAATATAATGGAAGATAGGAACGGCCATCTCATTCTTTCCCCTCAACCTCTCTCGTTCAGAGAATCGGTTGTTGGTGAGATAAGGTTATCAGGTGACGAAGGCCCGGAAACCCTCATGAGGAGGCTTGTGGGGGCGTATGTGTCCGGCGTTACCTCGATCATTGTAACATCAAAGGAAGCCATTCCACCGGATCTTGCGAGGACGGTAAGGGAGTTCACAAGGCTTGTCATGGGCGTTGAGATCATTGACGAGAAGAAGGACATGATAAGATTGCAGGACCTGATAGACCCCGCTGATTTCTCTGTCAGGACAGGCCTGAAGAGGATGGCATACATCACGGAGAAGATGGTGGAAGATTCACTTATGGGACTGAAGGGTCAGAACGATGCCATGCTCGAAGATGTCATCTTGAGGGATATGGAGGTTGACAGGATCAACTGGTTGATCCACAAGGAATACAACATGGTCACCATGTCTCCAACGATCGCTGACAAGACGAACATGACATCCGAGGATGCGCTCAATTACATGATCTCCGCCCGTATCGTTGAGAGGGTTGCAGATCATGCAGTTGCTATCGCCAGGTATATGAAGATGCTGAAAAACCTCGAAGATAAGGGCCTGGCCGACAAGATATATATTGAGGGCCTATCTGCCAAGCAGATATTCACCGATGCTGTTCTGTCCCTTTATTCCCAGAACCTCAAGATGGCCGATAAAGTGATAGACAGAGCAAGGGGCCAAGAAAAGTTCCTGGAACCTCTGATGAAGAGATCCTTCAAGGTCCCGGCAGATGAGGCGGTCCTGCTATCGTATGTTATCAACTCAATTGATAGGATAGGATCCTACGGTGCAGATATTGCCAAGGTAACCTTGAACACATTCGTTCAGAAGCTGTGATATGAACTATTTCCTTTTCATATATATCAAGGTACCAACGCCAGCCAGGGCAATGATACCCAGTATTATCCATATTATCGAGGATCCGGAGATACCATCATCTTCCACAACTTTCAATGATGTGACATTGATATCGATGAAGGAATATAGTGACGATCCTTCGGCACCAATGGTCCTGGCATATATCCTGTGAGGTCCGATATCCAATTCCCTGATCTCCACTTTCCATGGGTTGTAGATGTCGGTGGACTGCTCATCCACCGGTTTCCAATCCCCGTCATCGACCCTGTATTCGCTTCTCTGGAAGTCGCCATCTCTTGCCCACCCCATCCCTTTTATCTCGAAGGAAGAGGATGTATTGTAGGAGAAGAATGGGATGATCTCTCCTATGGATGTGATATTTGTGATATGGGCCTGTAGTTCAGGAACGAAATCATTCGGTTCATCTACCAGGATCCCGAGTCTCACGGCATTGTATGCATCTATCGAACCATATCCGTAATCAACTTCCCAGAATGGGTCCAGCTCGGGATAGGTCGGGGGGTTCTTCCTTTCTGCGGTGTATTTCAGGATCTCCTTGACCAGGTCGTTCTCGCCCTCCAGTTTCGGATTTGCCTGCAGCATCAAGGCGATCACACCTGCGACAAGAGGTGTTGCGTATGATGTCCCCGATCCCCTGTTCCCGTATCCATTACTGGATGCATCGCCTCTGATCCTTGCTGTATCCGGTCTCAGGTTATTGATAGTGGTTCCGGGAGCTGAAAAATCTGGTTTGAGCTCGTCGAAAGGATCGCTATCACCGTTATCGGCCCTGGGTCCCCTGGATGAATATACAGCTATCTCGTCATCTTCATGCTCAAGTGTGTTCATGTCATTGGTGGCTCCGATGATAATGGCCTTTGATGACCCTGAAAGACCATTGAAACCGTTATTGGCTGGCCCATCATTTCCCGCAGCATTCACAACGATCAAACCAGTATCGACAGCTGCATCGAGCAATCTGGAATACTGGTCAGTTCCATCGGATGAAGAACCAATGTCGACCCCCCATGAGATGGAGAAGATATCTATGCCCCGGTATTCATCACCGCCATTTTGCCAGGCTGCATCGCTCATCTCCGTTGCCCATTCGATCCCTCTCAATGTTCCATCCTTGACGTGAGGATCTGACACTGCTCCGACCCAGAACTCTCCAGGTGCATATCCGATCTTCGTTCCGATCCTTACATCGATCAATCTGGTGTCAGGAGCAGTTCCCTGGAACTCTCCCTCCGGCGCTCCCGTTCCAGTTGCAATACCGGAACAGGTCGATCCATGCCCCTGTATGTCATCGGGATTGAAAGAACCATCCTGTGGATAGAGGAATGGAAGATTATCCGGCTTGGTCATATCGACACCACCGAGGAATTTCCCGTTCAATGATGGATGCTCGTCATCTATGCCGGTATCGATCACAGCAAGAGACACTCCTTCTCCCGTGAATCCCATATCCCATACGGTCTCCGGTGAGTACATTTCCGATTGTTTTGCCCTGACGGTAGGGGTTGCAATATCCGAGAAAAGAACAGGCAGTCCAAGAGGTTCGATGAATACGACATCCGGTAATTGAAGGAGTTCGTAGATCCTGTAGGAGGGTACATTTCTAAGAGCAATGGCATCTATCAATTCCAACGGGACGGATATCTCGATCCCCTTTTCGATAAGTAGGTCGATATCAGCGGTCCTTAACGGCCTGGAGTATGAGATCGTTATGTCTGTCAGGATGTGCTCCTCGATGCTCAATTCTGAATATGGATCAAGTACATCGGAGATACGATCCCTGTTTCGGTCCATCGAGGTCCTTTCCCACCAGGGAAGTTCCTCACCATCCTCCGGTGCTGTCCAGGGGATCCAATGATCTTTCGATCCTTCTTGCAGTGTCCTTACCTTAACATCTGATAGGTCCAGGGCTGCAGAGAATGGGACCAGGAGCAACGCTCCTATCAACAGGGTAACTATTGCCTTCATCATGGTTGGTATGGCCTCCTTGTAGGTAAACATTTTTCCCTCACGGGAAATCCTTCATCTACATGGAGACTTGAAATGATTTTTGGAAGGATCGTAGAAAGACGGGAGGGAATTGGGGGATTAAAGAGGAGAGAGGTGTGAGAGAATCATTCCGTGAGGATATGATCCCTCCCGTCTTATGTTATTATTATGAGTTTGATATATATATCCTTGAACCCTAATTGTGTAATCGGTTCTGAAGATCATACGTCAGAAGACATTTCAACTTGAATGATCTGGATTTTTTTTAAAAAGTGCAGTCAGGGCCTTGCAATCCACTTGAATGGATAGCATATGACAGGTCATACCCCGACTGCCGCTATTGGTTTCAGTCAGACTTTGCTTTACCTGCTGAGAAGAAACTATCGTTATTCGTTATAAACCATGACCTGTTGCGCTTTTTCAACATATATATAATTAACTGCATGAATGGGTCTCTTCCCTTGAGTTCATCTGGTTCCCCAGTGTGTTCTTCCAATAGTAAGGAAAGCGTATGGCATCAACCAGATGAGTATCGTCATGAAGAAGAATGCATATACGATCCCGTAAACGAATCTCCAATTACGCTCTGCCTTGATGTAGAACATCATGTAGATCATGGACATCATTGTGATCGACAGGATCACAGTGAGAATATAAAGCGGGTCCATTGCTATCCGGAAATAGATGCTGATAACGATCGTCATCATCAACAGTGGCATAATGCTTGTCATTATAGCCTCGTAGAGGAGCATCTTCCTCTTTTTCATATTCCTGGGTTTAAGGATATACTGCATCAGGACCAATGTTTCCCTGAGGAAGGATTTGTTCCATCTGATCAGCATCTTGAAGAGTTTCGTCAACGTCTCGGGTGCCAATGTATACGCGACCGCATTTCTGCAATACACTGTGAGGTAGTCTCTTTTTAGGATATGATTGGTCAGGGACCTGTCATCTCCAAAAGTGCATTCTCGGCCAAGGAACATCTGATTTCTCCATTCCGGGAGCAGTTCAAGGAGGTGTTCCTTTCTGTATGCCGAGATAACACCGCTCAAACAGGTGATCGCTCCGAAGACCGAGGAAGTACATCGATAGAAATCGAAAGACATGATATATCTGACACCCAGCATCCTTGTCAGGAAGTTCTTGCTCTGGTTCTCGACCTTTACCTTGCCCGTTGTTCCGCCGATCCTTGGGTCCTCGAAGGGGGCGATCAGATGCTGGATCGCATCCTTCTTGATGCGCGTATCGGAGTCGATGAAGACAATGATCTCTCCTGTTGCATTTTCAACCCCTACAGACATTGCTTCTCTTTTTCCCCTGTTCTTATCGAACCTGATCGCCTTGATCATATCTGGATATTCTTTAGCGACCTTAAGCATGTGGTCGAATGTGTCATCCTTTGATCCATCATCTACCGCAATGATCTGCAGCCTGTCCTTGGGATATGTGCATTTGACAAGGGCTTTCAAGGTTTTTTCAACGAAGGCTCCCTCATTGTATGCAGGGACAATGACCGTAACGGTCGGTCTGTAATCCTTGTCCTCGTATGGTTTGTAAAGGGTATAGAGAATGATCCTGACCGGGAGATAGATCAGGATGATCAATGTATAAGTTGTGATAAGGGCTATGGTGAATGTAGAATATGTATCAAACATTTGTCTGAACCGGAAGGTGAACCACAGTATGGCAATTGTCTTTGCAGTGAGGGCCACAAGTGTAACCAGCAGAGAGGTACGAAGCCCTCTTTTCATCTCCATAATTTTTCATCCAATCGATTCACATATTTATAGGTTGTTGATTTTCATTGTAATTGTAAAGAATTCAAGAATAATGATGACAAATCTATATGAATTGAAGAGGATCGTTGGTATTTGGAATAGGAAAATACAAAGCTTAACTAAGAGTCTACTGAAAGGGGTTCACTCCAATATGAGCTTCTTAACTCCTTCCGGTCTTATTCGGATAATAAAATTTTCTGTCCGAATGAAATCTTTCTTGTGAAATACCTTTCTTTCCAGAGCTTGAATAATTGTAAAATCAACTAACCATCTGAATGGTTTGAAGATATTATTGCCTAATCTTACGATTAATTATTCTTTTTACCGGATTAAAAACCACCAATTCCTCTTTCCTAATCACAGGTTTAATATTCTCCAGAAATGCTCCATCGTTGGTACACATCAGGAATTTAATAGCATCTTCAATGAAAGGAGCACCTCCTTTTACTCTTTCCATATCATTCAAAGAAAATCTTCTATTGATACCTCTTTCATTGCTTTTCCTGTTATAATAGTCAATTTCATCTACGATATTGACAAATATTCCAGCAAAATCATTTATCAATATCTCATCAAGAAGATTTGTTGGTGTTGTTTTCCAAAATTCATCATCGATCTTTTGAGCAGATTTATAATCTCCTTTCATGAGAAAAATGAATCCTTTCATCCAATTCAATTTAACATTGAATCCATTATTCAACAATTCCCCATCTATGGAATTCAAAGCTTCAGTGTACATCTCTTTTTTAAGCAAAATGGACAATTCATGGATATTTGGAAGTCCCATTCTTGAGTAATCTATTATCTTCTGGTTACCTATGTGATCATTTGTATTCAACATATTATTTGAGAAAATCTCTAGTGTCAGAGGATCCAAATTGTTTTCTGCTGATATATTATTCAAGAATGAATACATCAATTTCTCTTGTTCTTTCAATTCCTCGATATGGTCATTGATTTCCTGTAAGATTCTCAGGAGTTCATTTTTCTCTTGGTTATTTTTCAGCGCAATTTCATAAATTTGTCTGGACTTCAACACTCTTCCAGATTTGAATAGAATCTCTCCTTTTAAAATTAAAGCTTCATAATAATATTCATCGATCTCCAGAGCCTTATCAATTAATTCAAGACACTGGTATAACGACCTGTCCGGTGAGGTGATCCATTCCAATTTTGCTGTTAAATACCAGTATTTTTTAGGTTTCTCATCAAAGCAATTCTTGGAGATATTCAGAAATTTTCTGGCTTTTTTATAGTTTTGATAATAATCCAGATAGAAATTTGAGATCGAGAAGATCATTTCAATATTCTTGGAGCTATTTGCACGATCTCCTATTTGTTCGGTTAGTTTGAACGCTTCAATTTCTTTACCGTTGTTTATCAGGGATTCTAAGAGGCATTCTAGTGCAAGTGGGGAATTTGGATTTTTATTGAAGTAGGTCCTTGAATATTTCAACCACATATCCTTGTCATTGTTCTTGTAATAGAAAATGATAAGATTGAATGCATCCTCATTTAAAGGATGATCCTTCACATGTTTTTTCAAGATATCTATTACTTTAGAAGGATAATATAATGACAATATATCATAATATTTCCAGAAAGCATTGGAATAGAGATCATATGTTTCCTGGCGCATTATCTGTCGACTGCTGAATATCAGATCGTATGTTTCCAAAACATCCGATATTCGGCGTTTCATCATAAGATCCTCTGTTGATTGTAATAATACTTCGATCTCACTTCTTGATAATTGTTTACTTGCTCTGAAAATCTTCGGGAAACTCAATAAAATCCTTCCTACTCTAAATAATACAATATGCTAAACCAATTACAGATATTTAACAGAAAGGGTGCACTTAAATTTTTATATAGTTAGATTTCTAATATTAATAAATGTAGACAACGAAAAAGTTGACAAATAGTTTTTATTATTAGAAATGGGGTATCAGCTTAACTCATAGTTGAATATAATTTCTATAAACCACCAATTAATGAATAATATGGTTCTGGTGAATGGGATATTGCTTGTTCTATCAACCGATAGAATAAAAGACCCTGGATTTTGAGGTCCTACGATTGAACCGGAAAGTGAATTCATCGAGATAAAAATCAAGATGTTGAGGACTAAAAGAACCATGATGTGTCCCAAGCATCCATCTCTTTACCAAAGAAGCCACCTGATGGACCCCTGGCATTGAAACATGGGCAGGACTATCTGAGGATGATATCACGGTAATGTCATGTATGTAACCCTTCTCGCTTAATTTAGAATATCCAGACCATCCATCAGTTTTCACTGTGGATTCTGGTTCTACCATATCACACACAAAAGGGGTTAAGCTATCAGCAGAAACATCCATTATCTGACGTAATCGTACCCTTCCAAGACCACCTTTCTCATTCAATTCAACTGCTATAGCAACTATTGACTTCTTATCCACCCATCTACCCACAACTCCTGTTTCTTTTCCACCAAGATAAGATTCATCCACTTCAACAAGGCCAGATAATCGCTCCCGATCAGGCCTTACCATAGCTCTTCTCAACTTATGGGGCATAGTCCAAGCTGTTTGATAGCATTTGAAACCGAGAACCCTCTGAAGACCTAAAGCATTAGTTCCTTGCTTCTGATTTGTAACATGCCAGATAGCGGAAAACCAGGTCCGAAGTGGTGTTCTTGTTCTATGGAATATTGTCCCAGCTGTTACAGTTGTTTGATGAAGACATGACCTACATGTTAACCTTCCTCTAGTTGTCCTATATGGTTCTTGCTTAGCACTACATGAAGGACAAATGAAACCACTTTTCCATCTGATCTTCTCCAAATATTCATAACATTTCTCTTCTTCTGAAAACCAATCCATGAATTCGTTCCGATTCCTGGGATGGTCAATACCTGGTTCTGGCATTATCTTGGAGTATGTCGTGAAAAGCTAATTTTTTTTAGGAGTTAAACTGATACCCCACTTATTGTTATTATTATTGGGCATATGGTGTCAATATCGAGCATGGAAATTCAAATTATATTTCATATGACGAGAGAATTTTCATGCGGGAAAGGGAGCACTTCTCGTATAGAATCAATATAAAATAAAAAGAGAAGTGCTCCCGACGGAACCTTGGAGTTGTATTGTTCTTAACGATAAGTTAAACTCCAAGGTCAGCTAAAAAACGGATACCATCAATATCTTATTATTTTTTAGCGTGTTTAATTGATGTCGAGCAATAATATTCGATTCTACGTTTAATTGACGTAAGAATATTATTGCGGGATAGGGGACACTTTCCGTAATGAATCAGAATAGAAGAAAAGGAAAGTGCTCCCGACGGAATGTCAATATTCAATAGTCCTTTTAGACGAGTGGATCGAAAAAACCGCCCCGAATGGTTCACATTTTGCCATATTTTGCAAAAAATATGCAAAAAGGAGAAAAATATTTAAACATCGGTCGATATAGCACTACTCGGAGGTCACCAGGATGTTCATCGAATACAAGGTATCCAATTTCCTTTCGATCAAGGATGAGGTAGTGCTCAGCCTTGATTCAACCGCAAGCAGCAAACTACCTGGCAATTATTTCCATGAACTGGATTACAAGTTACTGAAAACAGCTGCGATATACGGCCCAAATGCTTCCGGAAAATCCAATATCATGAAATCATTTCACTTTGCCCTGGATATTATCCGAAACTCTCAACAATACAAGGTAGACACAAGATTCCTTAATATTCCCTTCCTCAATGATGAAACCTCTAGGAGTGAACCCAGCAAATTCGAGTTCACTTTCATAAAGAATTCCACTAAATATATCTACGGTTTCTCTATCCTCCCCGAAGGGATCGTAGAAGAATATTTATATTACAAGCCGGAGGGGGAGAACAAGAAGACCTTCTTTAAAAGGAATGAGGGATCAAAGGGAAAAAGATTTAAGTTCCTGTTAGACAGGAAAGACCAGGAAAAATGGGGAAAGGAAACTATCAAGCAGAAACTATACCTACCAAAGGCAGTAAATGATTATAACTACGGGAAAATGAAGGAAGTTTACGAGTACCTTGCCAATGATTTAATAATGGTTCTTCAGGTCTTCAATCCGAACTGGGGAAAATACACTCGTGAAAGAATGATAAGTGATGAAAGGTTCAAAAAATGGTGCCTTGATATAATCAAAAAGGCCGATTTCGGAGGGATAGAGGACATAATAGTCAAGAAAGAAAAGAGAACCTTATCTGGAATAGAGTTCAAATTGGAAGGTGAATCCTTCCAATCCAAACCCATGATTAAGAAAGAAGAGGAATACTTCGACCTCGATTTCGTTCATTTGGATGAAAAAGGTGATGAGGTACTTTTCAAGGAGAATATGGAGTCAACCGGAACCAACAAGACACTCAACATGCTTGGCCCGATATATGACATAATAGAAACAGGAAAAACCCTTTTCATCGACGAGTTCGAGTTGAACCTTCATCCAAATATAACAGAGTTCATCATCAGACTTTTTCATAGTAAACAAAACAGGAAGAATGGCCAACTTGTGATTACCACCCATGACACCACTTTGCTGAAGAAGAGTGATCTATTCCGCAGGGACCAGGTTTATATCTGCACAAAGGAACCCAACAGATCTACAGACCTATCCTGCCTTGTTGAGTTCGATCTCAGAGAATCTATAAATTTCGAGAATGCTTACCTGAACGGGAGGGTTGGCGGACTTCCATTCATAGATGAATCTATAATCGAGGATTGACATGACCAGAAGGGTCCCTAGAAAGTTGAAGAGAACTGGCAAGTTCTGGATTTTCTGCGAGGGTTCAACGGAAAAGAGATACTTCAATAACCTAAGGATTATAGAAAGAGTGAAGATCCATTTAGTTCCCAAGGAAGCAGGCGTATCCAGGGCGGATCAGATCCTTCAAAAAGCGATGAGTTTCCATGAAAATGATTTCATGATCGACGGAGATACTTACGATCATAAACGAGATCGTATCGCTTGTGTGTTCGATAAGGATGACAACAACACCGACGATGTTTTTAAATGGATAAGAAAGACCAAAATCGATTCGCTCATTCTTGGTTACTCAAATCCATCCTTTGAATACTGGTTTTTATGTCATTTCGGATTTTACAGTTCTTCCTCCCTTGATCAGAAGGAGGTGTATAGACTTGTAAAGGAAAAGATGGGCTTGGACCCGAAGAAAGACCATAAACTATACGAAAGGACAAAGATGAACCTTGATAAAGCAATAAAGAATTCCAAAAAGATCAAGATTATCCATGAAAAGAATGGTATCGAAATCTTGAGCAGGAATTCTACACCTGTTACCCTCGTGTATTACTTGATTGAGATCATCAAAAATTATCAATGATCCGTTGAAAGGGTTTCACGCCACACTATTAATTGAGGCTGACTTTTAATTCCACATTTGCTCTAAAAACACCTTTCTATCTTTGGAATTCACTGCAAATGACCATAGTCTCTAAACAATTTCATGATCATTTTCCACTCCATTGAGCTTGAAAATGGGTAATGTCCATTGATATGGTTCAATATGCCTCTCGCTAACCACTTTCAAGCAGTGAATTGGGCCGTTCCAAGTAATTTCTTGAGAGCATCCGCTCGGTGGAGTATGATTTTTCTGATGTTATGAGCTATTCCAAGAAGATTATATTCGATATTTACTTTTTCAAGTCCTCTCATTACGAATTGGATGAAACCACGATTCTTTTGCATGTCTCCGTGTAATGGTTCAACTGTTGACATTCGCACCTGGTATATCTTCTTACCATCCTTAGAATCAAGCTTCTCTCTCATTCTTGCGACAGCTCCATCTTGGGGATAAACACTGATCGTACGGTTGACTATCTTTTTGTTCTTGTTCTTACTCTTTCTTCGACATTTATCACTAACTGGGCAATTTCCACAATCCTCGGCTTGATATTGGCGATACCTGAATCCATCTTTGTCCTTGCTGGTTCTTACAAAAATTAGTTTGGTTCCTTGTGGACAGAAGTAAACATCCTGTTCCTCATTGTACTTAAAATTCCATTTGTTGTATTTGTCGTCTCTACTCGAATGCATAGTTTTGTCGGGAACATAATACTCAGTGGTGGGGTCCTCTTCCATCTGTGTAAACATTATTTTGTCAGGATATCCACAATCAGCTAATGTGTGCTCATGTGGACTTCCTGCGTTCTTTTCACTTTCTTCTTTCATTGGGAAAAGTTGCCCGGAGTCCGATTGTGTATCAATAACATTCACTCCGGTTAGGACTTGAAATTTATCATCAACAGCGTTCTGCGCGTTATAATCTGGATTCTTCACACCACGTTTGTCTTGCATGATCTTGGCTTCAGGATCTGTTAGATTATACCTCAGTTTATCATCATTTTCAGCACCTGCATCCATCAATAATTGTGTCGCATGTTCAAGTCTGTTCTTTCTTCTTTGCAGTTTCTTTTTCTTCTTCTTTTCATCTTCTTCAGATTTGAACTCGATTTCGTTGTTGAGGAGTTTTTTCAGTAACTTCTCGATCTTTTCTTTTTCCTTTCTAATGCTTTTCAAATTCTTGTTTTGAAACACGTTAGCATTTGCTTTTAACTTCTGTCCATCTATGGAAAGATTCTTGAATCCGATCATTCCAAGTTCTCTGCATAGCATGACCACCTTTGCAAATGCATCTGCAATTTCATCTTTGAATTTCACTCTGAAAACGTTGATGGTTCTGAAGTCTGGGAAATCGTCGTTGGATAAATATCGAAGTCCAAGATCTTCATGGTAATTTCTATGGAGAGGTCTTCCTCCGAAATATCCTTTGTAGTAGCCGTAGACAAGGATCTTCATCATTTCTTTTGGATCATATGCAAGGTTCCCCACTTCTCCATATCTTGATTCGATCGAGGATATGTCCATTGCCTCTATGATGTCATTTATCATGACAGCATCAGAATCTTCTCCGAGTATTTTTCTGTAGTCGAGGTTCACAAACTTGGTCTGTGCTTGATCGTAAGGTCTAAATTTCATCCCATCCCTCTGATGGGTCACTGTATGCATTATAATAATATAATCATATCGAATAATAGTTAATAAATATGTATTATGAGATTTTATCATCTAATATTTCTATCGAAAATTATGTTTCATTGACAACTTCGTGAGGTTGTTGGTCAGCCTCAATTACTCGGATCCTTCCTCAATATCCGGTGATCCTGCCGATATTATCATCCAATTCATCTTTTGTCTGGATCAGGTTCATCGATGACGGATCGAATTCCGGGATCTCATTAATCCTGTTTTGGAGTCTTGGCCCAAGGTCCTGAAAGAAAAGACCATGTCCTCTTCGATCTATATCGATGATTATCTCCTTCAGACCGTATCTCATCACATAGATATCATCCATTATCATGATCCTGACATGACCGATTTTCACGGAATCCTTTACATCTGCCATCAGAGGATGCGGATAGAAGTTGGTTATCTGGAAGGTCCTTCTGAAGCCGATCCTGATGTAGTTCTTCTTGTTGGCGAAATGATATACGAGGCTTCCATACTGTTTTGTCGGATCTCTTTCCAACCTGTCCATGAAGGTTGAGTAATATAACCATCTCCTCATGTAGGTTTTATCCGGAACGGCAAAGTATGTTATTTCCTGGAGTGGAATGTAATTGTCCACAACGGAGTTCTTGAGTCCAACGAGATGGATGTGGAGGTGGTCCGGAGTTACTTCCACGAAGCTCTTATCCTTTGTTCTGCCGTGCTGGATGATGGCGAGCATGAGGGTGATAGAGAAGAAAAAGAGAACTGTTAACAGAGATATTCCAAGTGCTATGATCCCTGTCAGAGGTTCCACGAGGAACATCAGTGCAGTGAACCCAAAAAAGAAGATCATTTCCGGGATCAGGAAGAACCTTGCATAGTAATGGAATATCGATCCGAAGCCGATCCCCATCGAATACTTGTTAACGATCATTACCATCATTCTCTCTTTGCTCTGTGATGTGGACAGGAATATTTCAGGATTTCTATTTTTATAAGGTTCCTTTTTTGATATCGAGTTTGCTCCAAATATCACTTATCTTTAACGAGTTGATTATTGAAGATGTACAAATCCCTCAACGTTCTTTTCCTAAATGTGGGAATATCCTTTTGTTTGAGACTCTTGAATCTAAGGTCAATATTATCGAAGGCTTTACTGTAGATCTTATTCAGATCTTCATTTTCCAGCCTTTCGATAACATCCGCCACCAAAATGGTAAGTTGAGACCGGTTGGAAAACTTAAACGTATTAACTATTTTTAAGAGATAGGAGATATCGTAGATGTCCTTGAGTGTTCCCCTGTTTTTATATGTATTCAACTTGGAAATTAGCATATGCTCTGTAGAATAAAACCCCAATTCTCCTTCATATTCGATTGTGGAAAGTATATCCTTAAAATCGATATCGACCTTTGTATAAAATTCCTTGTATGTTTTCAATTTTATCTTCATATGGTACCTTTCTGTATTGGAGAATGCTGCTTTTGAGATGTCATAGCTATGTATATGGCCTTCTGTCACCAATTCATCCAACATCCCTTTGAACCATTCTTGGACATCTCTAATATTTTCCTTGAACCTGTAAGGAGCATCAAGGTCAAGGTCTTCAGATTCCCTATGCCAATCAAGGTGATGATATGCCAACGCAGTCCCTCCCTTAAGGACCATCCCGAAGGGGTTGGAGAGGGTCATTTTGTGTATGATCTGCTTTATAATGTCCATCATCGCACTCATTTCAAACACCAAAATCCTCAGGTTCAGATCCCGCATTCCATTTTTCATTCTGATATCTCTCATGACCTTTGATGAATAGATCACCGTATCTTTTCAAATGTGACATGCATTCCATGGTCAATCCTTTGTCATCATCTTCCATTGCATCCTTTAAAACTTGATCATTGGTCGCATATTTCAATCCCGAGCTCCTATCCATTGAGAACGACCTGTTCTTTATGGACCTGATCCTTATCAACTTGACGATCCCATGAGAAATATGGAACGATCCTTCCAATCTCGTATTTATCACCCTTATATGTTTCACATCAAAATACCAGCCATATCCATTATGCTTCAATGCGCAATATCCTGTAATGTAATAGTTCTCTACACCACTCAGAAAGGATCTCAATTCATCCTCGTTTTCCTCTCCAATGAGTGACGATAGAGTGTCGATCTTCTTTCTGATATCTCCTCTCAGGTATCTATTCTGATTCTCATCGAGAGATTTCCCATTTAGAAACCTTTGGAGGACATCCCGTTGCTTAGGTTTGAAAAGTACATTGATATTCTCATCAGGAAGGCCAAGGATATTCTTTACTAAGTCCATGTTCATGGATAAAATTATATCCTTACTTATATATATAATATATTCTCGTGTCACTAAATTCCACTCTTATAGCCGTCTTATGATCATCTACTCTTCAATATTGATGATCTCGATGACCCTTTTGAATTTCCATGTTCCAACATTCATAATTATCGAAATAGTTGTTTTGTCAACATTCAAATATAATGTTGAAACGTTTAAATAGTCATATAATCATTAATTTTCGGTGGGAGACTAAGATGAATATGAAATATCCATCCGTAATTGTGGGTCTGTTCCTTTTCGGAGCAGTATTTTTTGGGATCTTGAATATGAATGCAGAGGCCATATCCGGTATTGATATCGAGACCGATGAGGTTCATACGATCGAGCTATCAGATATGAATCATGGGGAGGTCCTTGATTATTCCTGGGACACAGATGATAGCCATGATAAGGTGAATTTCTGGATAGAGGACCCGTCCGAGAACATCTACGAGGAAGCCACCCGTGTTGAGGCAGGATCAGGTACTTTTACGATCCCGTCCAGTGGGACCTACAAGATGTTCTGGATGAATGATAATTTCATGGACACCGTAACATTGTTCATTACATATGATGTGTCGGCCCCTCCTGCTGTGGATGATCTGGACCTGACGGTTGATGGATCGTTCTCGGAGAATCCCTGTCATCAGGGAAACACCACCATTCTCACCGTAGAGGTGAAGAATGAGAATGAGGATCAGATAAAGGTATTATCCATTGGAGCGCATTTTGATATCTTTCCGGCTGAACTGTATGAAACGGAGAGCGGAATAGACGAGATAATTGCCACGGGTCAGACCTTCTATGTTGACCTCGAGATAACCGTCAACACGGATGTGTCCCTGGGCACTCATATTTATGACATCTACATAACCTACGAGGGAAGGGTCCTCGGAAACTGGTATCCAACTGACTGGCAGGGTGAAGATCAGACCGATTTTGAAGTGATGGAGATCGACAGGGATTTTGACGGTCATCCGGACAGCATCGATTCATTCCCTGACAATCCGGACGAGTGGAAGGATACGGATTCCGATTCGGTGGGGGATAATTCGGATGATTTCCCTTCCGACCCTGCTGCGAGCAGGGATGATGATGGAGATACCTATCCGGACCAGTGGAACCTTGGAAAGACGGAGATAGATTCCACCACCGGTCTGAGCCTGGATAAATTCCCCGATGATCCGGCTGCCTGGAAGGATGATGATGAGGATGGATATCCGGATGTATGGGTGTCGGGAATGACCAAAAATGATTCTACCAGTGGATTGGAACTTGATGCTTTCCCTGATGATGCGGCAGCAAGCAATGATGAAGATGGAGATTCCTATCCGGATGAGTGGAATACCGGAAGCACTGAAGCAGATTCGACAACAGGACTTGTCCTCGATGCTTTCCCCGGAAACTCCTCCGAGTGGTTGGATACCGATGGGGACGGAGTGGGTAACAATACCGATGCTTTCCCGGAGGACCCTGCAGCTTCATTGGATACAGATGGGGATGGATATCCGGATGTATGGAATACTGGTATGACAAAGGATAACTCCACAACGGATCTCGGGATAGATGCCTATCCAGAAGATGCGACCAGGTGGGAAAAGGAAGAGGATTCCTCTTTCATTGCGATCTTTTCTTTGATCGGTGCCGTGGTCCTCGTTGGCGTATTGATCGGAAGGAAGAAGTAATTGTTTTTTAAAGGGTCGAATGGGGACATTCGACCCCCTTTTTTTTAAATCAATGATCTTCGGATCGGATTATCCACCTATTGGTCTGAAAAGATCAAATAACTTTAATCTTGACCGGTTTTTATTTGAATTTATAAATTCATTTTCCAAATGTCGGAAGCGTTCTTTGATAACGAATGATATGGTATCTGGTCGTTCGATAGTATCGAAAGATATCAAACCATCAAAAAGGATCAAAGAGGACTTCGATGAATTATTGTTTCTTGAATTTCAAGATAATTTGGACCTTAATTCGAGAATAACTTTTTTAACTGTAAACAGTATTACAGTAATCATGTTTACGTTTATTGGTCGGGAAAAGGAGCTTAGAGCTCTTGAAAAGGAATACCTGGAGGATGGTTTTTCATTCTTCCCAATATATGGAAGACGCAGGATCGGGAAGACAGAATTGATAAAACAGTTCATCAAAGACAAACCACACATATATTTTCAATGCGTTGAAGGGACCGAAAAGGAAAATATCCAGAATTTCAAAGAAGCTGCAAAGGAGCAAATTGATCTTTCTCCAATAAAAGAGAGATTGGAGGATATATTCTTATTTCTACATCAAAATAGAAAAGAAAGATTTGTGATAGTACTTGATGAATACCCCTATCTTGCCGGTGTGAACAAGGGACTATCAACCAGATTGCAAAGAATAATTGATACTGTGATAAATGGTAGCAATATTTTCTTGATCCTTTGTGGTTCATCCGTGAAGATGATGTACAGGGAAGTTCTTGGAAGAACTGCTCCGCTGTATGGAAGGAGGACGGGTCAAATTGAACTTGGTCCGCTGGGTTTTCCTGATGCAGTAGAGATCCTCCGGAAACCAGTTGATGAATGTGTAAGGATCTGGGGAGTTTGCGGAGGAGTCCCATATTACCTGAAGGAATTCGCTCAAAGTGGAAGTTTTTTCAAATTGATCGAAGAAAAACTGGTTGATGAGGGATCCATTTTGGGAAAAGAGGGAGAATTCCTGTTGAGAACGGAACTGGATGAGATAGGAAGGTACGCATCTATCCTGAAAGCCATCTCCCTCGGTCATACAATAGTTGGAAGGATAGTGAGTTACTGTGGATTCAATGAGAAGATGTCCATATCCCCATATCTCAATACTCTCGAAAGATTGGGATTGATAGTAAAGGAGATCTCGATCGAGGGAACCACCAGGTCAAAAGGCGTCTATAGATTGGATGATGAGTTCGTAAGATTCCATATGACCTTCATAAGGCCCTATCAGAATTCACAGCAGAGATTGGCCCATGTAAGAGATGATTACAACAGATATCTTGGTGAGACCTTTGAAAGGATATGTCGGGCTCATATCCAGGAGAAATATCCGGTTTTCAAAGTTGGTAGATGGTGGAAAAAAGAAGATGAGATCGATATCGTTGCAGTCGATACCAGGAAGAATATGATAATGTTCTATGAATGCAAGTGGAAGGACCTTGGTAAGGTTGAAGCCAGAAGGTTGAAGGAGAACCTGGAAAGAAAGATAATGATGGTCAAAGGTCTTGATCTTGAAAACGCAGAAGTGTCCATCGGGATCTTTGCAAGGAGTTTCAAGGGAAGCAAGAACGAATTCGATCTTGACCTTGCAGATATCGTTGAATTTTAAAAAGTAAGGTCCTCTTGTTCATTGTCTTCCGTACAAAGTGGAGAATAACTATGGGGTGGGAAGTAAGGTCCAGTGAGTTGGAGAGATGGATGAGAAGGAATACGTGAGGTGAATGATTCAGACCAACGATGTTGCCAAGCTGTCATTGGATATATATGTTCAATATATGAACACTTATTTTCGTATGGTGTTTATTTTATGAACACTTATAAATATTATTGGATGGTATCGAGGCGCAGTGGTAAAAAAATGGATGATTCAGTATTGATAAGGTCATTCGGAGATTCGGTGAATCTTCGAATTCTAAGTTTCTTCATAGAGAACCCATTTGACCGCTACAGTATAAATCAGATCTCTGAGTTCTCGGAGGTTTCCAGGAACTCAGTATACAAGTACCTTCCAACTTTTTTGGAGAAGGGATACTTACAAAAGGAGATGAAAGGTGAGAGAGATGTCTTCAAACTGAACCAATTGAATAGCATAATAAAATTGCTGGATCGGTTCGTTGATAATGTCGGAGATATTGAACTACAACCTCAATTGGAAGAAAGGAAGATCAAGAAAAAAATCGGGATGGGAGCTACACAGATCTGCAGACCTATTGAACAGATCGCAATGTCATATGGGTCTGCATAAAGGAGGACCAACATGCCCCAAAAAAAAGAAGGTGAAGAAAGGAAGGCCGAAGATGTCGAAATGGTTCCAATAATCCGGGCACCGAATTTCGATAAAAGATATGTCACAAGGGCAATGCCGTATTTCACCGAATTTGATATCAGAATAACCATATCGAATGAACTAATGGATACCGGAGAAGGGTGGTATACGGTAGCCGATGAGATGTTGATCTTGACACCAACCTCTGCCAAGGAGTTGGTGAAAGATCTTGGAGAAGCTCTTCAGGCTTATGAGGAGATCAATGGACCAATAAAGGAGAGACCTTCAAAGAAGCTCCTTACAACTTTTACAAGGGAGGAGTGAAGGCATGAACCCGGGTGGAGGACATCAGAAAAACAACCCCCACCTGGGAAAGAAGAGCAAATTCAGAGGAGACAAACAGAGAGAGAAGAAAGCAGGTCGGAAAAGAATAGGAAAAGAATACCGGCAAAAAGGTGTAAGGGAAACTCCTCTGGAGAATAATAATGATGTTTTTCAGGATATCAATGAAAACGACATTCACCCATTCTTTTAGATCACGGAGTTAGGCTCTGGAACGGATCGGTTCTATCCGAGACCTGTTTTGGAAAGGTATTCTATCAACATCCCAATTTCTGTAACCGGATTGCTTTCTTCCGAGTGAATAATGACCCCATCAGACCTTTTTTCCTCGAGCAATCTTTCAGCATTTGAGATTGCTGTATCCAGGTTATCTTTGATCTTATCGAATATCATATTGTCGCTTTTCGAATACGGTCCAAGATCCCATACCTTTTCGATCTCTTTTTTCAATCTTGTGGATTTTATTGATCTGCTGGGTTTGATGAAATGGCATAGTATCCATACTTCAAATGAATAGTTCGATAAAAATAGCTCTACCTTCCGATCATCGATCAATTCCTTTGCTTCTTCATACTTTGATCTCTCGGTTCTCTTATTGATCCTGAAATTCGTGTCACGATCGAATATTACCTTGAACTCATCAATATCATCAACCTGATATTTTTTTCTTGATCCATCATGTTTGACCTCAACTTCACTGTTTTCTATCGCTTTGCATACCTGTTGTGAAATTTTTTTGATATCCGACCCCTCTCTTCTTTCCTGATCAGGATATCTTGGAACGACCTTGATCCTGGAGCTTTTTATTCCAAGTTGATACCCGTTGAAATAATTGAATTCACCTTTCCCTTCACAAAAAAGGAAGATCAGCTTAGCATCAAATATTTCACTCTCCGCTTCAAGAAACATATCCGATACAGGACAAGGTATCTCTTTACCCAGTTGGACGACCAGGTTTTCATTCCTTGTCATACTAGGTCATCCTGATGTCTGGAAATGCTTCCAATCTGCCATCAAAATATGCCTTGAATATTCTCAGGTCCTTGCGAATTCCACCAATATTGATCAATGAATACAGCTGTGTTGACATATTCGGTCTTTTTCTTGCAAACCATACCTGATCCCTTCTGAAGATCTCTCCGCTTTCATTATTGACATACTGAAGTAAAGAATAGGAGTGTGTCGTTGCGATCAACTGCGCTCTGGAATCCGATCCGTGTACAAGCTGGAAGACCAATTTCACCAATTCCGGGTGCAGGCTGTTCTCAAGCTCATCGATGATGAATACTTTATCTTCCCTGATCATATCATATATCTGGCCGATCAAGAATATATATTTTTGAGTGCCTTTTGATTCTTCCATCTCAAAATCGAACTCAATATCTTCTTTATCTATATCGTTATGATAAGTTAATATCCGATACTTATTGTCAAAGGTAACCAGTTCCCTGACCTTCTGATCCATATTCTCCGGGAAATCAAATTTCATTTCATTTTCGATTATATCCAGATTGGAAATATTGCCCAGGTCGGATATCATCATCTTATTTTTCAGATATTTTTTGAATGTCCCGTTATCGAAGAATCTTTCGATCAAATGACGCTTTGTTATTCCACCTTCCAACGAGATCTCCAATTTTTTATCGAACCAATCATACGCTTCTTTCAATTCCGGTATGTCATTTGATGCATAGGCACTGAGAAGGAGGGAATTATCGATCAACATCTTTGAAATGTTCTTGATGCTCTCTGAAATGATCTTATGATCAGGAAAATCAAAATCTTTCCGATCTCTGGAAAATATCATATCTGAATTTATTTTCAGTTCTTCTTTCAATATCTTGAAATAATACTCTGATCCTTTTTTTTCGATCTTTTTGATCTGTATATGGTAATCATACACATTATCGTTGTTTACAAATCTTATCCTGAAAGAGATGGGTTTTTTCATTCTATAATCCGGGTCAAGCTTGAAAGGGAAGTATTTTATTTTCTGTTCTCTGTCGAACGATCTGGAATTTATCACTATCCATTTGATGAAATGAAGTGCCTGGATGAGATTTGTTTTCCCGGAAGCATTTGGGCCCAGTATTATGGAGCTTTTGAGAATATTCATGTCCTTGAAGGAAATAACATTGTTATTCAAAGTGCTTTTATCCACATTGGACCTTTCCATTGAAAATATCGTCTCATCTTTGAATGACATGAAATTCTCTATCTTCAGTTCCAGAAGCATATACTTATATATTATTTGCAAGTTTATATAATTTGTGATTTAATCACAAATATATTGTTGGTAATGCTGTCTTTCGGCGACTTCTGGTATCCCGGATCGTTAACAATGTGAAAAATTCGTAATATCTCATAAATATATGTCTAAGAGTCGTTCAAAAGACATTGTATCCAAATAGGTTGTCCGAATAGAGATCAATAGTTGAAATGGATCAAGATCAGGCCACGCAGGTGGATTATTGCAGGTCCCGAAGCTGGACCCCGACTTGGGACAGAACGGGACGGTTCTCTTCGGGACCTGTATTTGATAGATATATCCATGGATCAATACGTTGAGTCCAGAATATCGATCCTGTTCAATGGTCACTAAAAAAAAAATTTTTATTTGAATTCCAACCCCAAAATGTCAGAAGGTTCCAATACATCCACGCCGTCGATCTTGATCATTTTCCTGTCAGGAACAACAAGGATCCTT
>JAUVCN010000076.1 GCA_030595715.1 Thermoplasmatales archaeon | reverse complement strand
TTTCTTCCAGATCTTCAAATTCATCCCAGTTATCTGTATCTTCAATAACCTCGGTCTTTGGCCTTCTCGGAGGTTGCTTCTTGGGTGTTTTTACCCCCATTCTCCCCTTCCTTGAAGGAGTGGGAGATTCAGAAGTTTTCTTTGCGGGTATTGATGCCTCGGATCGCTCTCCCTCACCGCCACCTTTCTCCTTCCTTCTTATAGAGACGATCATGAATGCCTGAAGTGCCAGGATCACAATGAGGAAGACAATTATAATAAAAAGGAAGATCTGAAATCTGTCATTTTTACCAGAAAGATCCGCTTCGGTCTCCTTTACACCTGCTTCTACATGTTCCACATCTGTAATGATCTCATCGAGTTTATTGAGGGATTCCAAAGCCGTCAGGATATCAGAGTTGTGCCCCTCAATATTTGAATTCATATCAACGAATTGAATGAGGATCTGAGTGATGTTCTCCATCAAATATGCGGCCTGTTCCTCATCAAGCTCATCGATCCGGTCCATGATATCCTGGAACATCAGACCGATCGCTTCCAGGCTCTGTGAATCCAGATCTATCAAGAGCGCTTGCATTTCCTCGATGGAACCCTTGATCCCCTGAAGCTCATCACTTGTTGTTGAATTCATTAAAGTCAAATACTCCAGTATTTCATTAAAACGGTCCAACGTATCTACCTTGAATTCATTCACGGCCTTATCCATTTCATCGAGATGATAATGGATGGTTGCATTAACGATCATGACAAGAACCTCCAACTGATCGAACCTCAATCCAATAGTTCCCATAACCCCGGTCATATTCTCGTGCATTGCATCGTCGTGCTCTCCGATCGCATCAAGGATGTCAGCTCTTGCTGTGATAAGATCAGAGTCAATTCCACCCATTCCACTGTTTAGAAGATCGAGAGAGAGATCAACATCATCGAGACGACCAAGCACTCCAGAAATGCTGAGAGCCAATGCCTGCTGCAGGGAAGCGTTCATGTTGTTGAGCAAACTGGTTATGTTCGATTCGAGAGTATCGATCCTTCCAAGCAGTTGTATTTCTAGTAGAGATAGACTCTCCTGCAGATCTGAAAAAGACTGCGAAAAACTTCCATTAATGAAATCAACATCCTGTTGCAGATCCATCAATGCTTGATAGATCATGTTGACGGTGTCGTTCAGAAGTGAAACTTCGAAGTTGTCCATCACTTCAATGAAGCTATCGATCTCATCCAATTCAGAATGGAGGTCTTTTCCAGTTATCTGGAGTGTAGTGCTGTTCGTAGAGGTCCAAAGATTGATACTTCCCCAGTACGCGGATCCCTCGATCTCAAGAATGTAATCACCAATGGGTATATCGCTTGGAATATCCAATATGAACATGAAAGAATCCGAGGCATCAAATACAAATCTATTGTAATGTATCATTACAGGATCTGGTCCATCGAGAATGGCAGTTAAGACCATTTCATTGAATACGACGTATGACCCCTGAAAAGAGACGTTTACTGTGAGTTGCTGATCAGGGTGATATTCTGCTGAATTCGTATCAACAATAAGTGAGTCTATCGCCTCTACAACATTGTCGACCGTCACGAATACAGTTGATGTAGCGTTGGGAATTGTTAAGAATTCAAGCTGTGCAGTGATGTTCACAACTGAACCTTCTGGATATTCATTAGAGTAAAATATCATCTGATAAGGGAATTCGCTATCAGTCAGTGCCAGCTCGCCATTTACATAGAAGTTGACCCAGTAGAAATGTGAAGATACAACAGTTGCTTCTACCAGAATGTTACCTGATACCACATCTCCATCATCTGGATTTGATATGAAAATTGATCCCCCTTCGGTGATCGATCCATAAGGACTTAGTATCGGATATTCATCTTTTACAGTTCTATATTGGTTAAGATATACCGGATCGTCTCCGATCCAGTCGCCTCCGATGATGTTTTGATGAGGTCCTTTCAGGAAATCCTTCCCCGAATAGGAAGCCCAGTGATTTCCACCATACGGATAATCTAGATTCCAGATATTCCCTTCTTCATAGTCGAATGACTCCTTCAGATCAATATTATGGTAGATCATGTTCAACGAACCGCCAATTAATCGTATTGCGGGGCCTTCATTCATTGTTAAAATATTCCCGATCGAACCAACCATGTCAATATTTCGGAATGGTACTTCAGTGGAATTGTAATGATCATTTCCCTCGATCTGTGAAAATTCCAGAAATCGAGCTTCGATATCATGAATATAAGATTCGAACGTGTTATTTGTGATCTTGAGAGAACTTGATCCCTCGACATAGATAGATCGATTGTTCATCTTGAATAGATTATTATTGATGACATCTTCAAATGAAGAGTTCCATTTTATTCCATAGTCCAAATTGTAAAAAACATTGGTTTTGATGTTGATATTGTGTGTTTCTTTAAGATAGATCCCGGTTGTGCAATTGACAAATTCATTGGCATCGACCGAAATATTGTCGGAAAACACAATTGAGATTGGGAATAATGCATCCGAAAAATAGTAACCTGTGATGTTGATCCTTGAGCAGTTAGCGATTATAACCTGCCCTGTTGGTCCTGATAATGAAACGTCTTCTAGACCTGAATAATATCTTAGCGGTTTGCCAGAAATAGAATTCAGGGTATCGATATGGTGTGTGTTCCAATATTCAGCTAAATTTCCAATTATCTCAATTCCATATTCCATTGAATTATTCGTCAACGTGGCATTCTTTGAAGTTTCTATGACTATATCTGAATCACCAACATTTTCGAATGAACAACCATCTATCACAATACCTCCTTCTGAATCTTCTATCTCCATTCCATTCCAGCTAATATTCGAAAAAGTGTTGTTCCTCAATGTATTATTATTTCCATAGATAGAGATCCCCATATATTGACTGTCATTGAATCTGTTGCGTAATAGAATATTTGAATCTCCGGATATCATGTTACCATATGATATGTGATCCAATACATTTCTAATAGCTACAACATCATTGGATAGAAAAAGTCCTATCGTATAGTACTTAATTGAATTGTTGAATAATGTGCAAATAATATTGGGATCTGCACTTATGCCAAGCGTCCAAAGTGAGGTGTAATTGGCAGGATCGAAATAATGGATCGTATTGTTGATGATCTTAGTATTAAATGACGTGCGAGTAACAATTCCAGCTGGAGTTGTTATCACATTATCGATGAAAGTGCTATTGCCAGAACCCACTTCACTGATCCCTTTTGTAAGCATGGTCATTGACAGAGGATCAGGATCAACCTGGCAATTTGAGATCGTTGTGTTCTCTGTATAATAAACATCAAATCCTGTTTCTGTCTTTTGTGCTCTTGAATTATTGATCACACAATTTCTTGTATTCACGACGTAGAAACCATAATTCGAATTTATAGATGTACAATTTTCGATCAGAGTGTCATTCACTCCCTCTATCTCTATCCCCTTCCAACCGCTATACTTCACATCGATTCCAATGATTGTGACATTATCTGCTTTTATCTTGACAGCCGGCGAGGATACCCCAAAGATCGCAGCACTCCCATTCCCGATTATTGTAACGGACCTATTTACGAGAATTGATTCGGTATAGTTGCCATTGGCAATGACTATCGTATCCCCTGAAGAAGAGCTGTTGATCGCACCCTGGATCGTGGTGAACGATGATGGAACATAAAGGACCGCACCATCCACTCCGGGAATGGTATCCATCTTTGTATCTATTATTATAACAGCCGTTAAGATCAGGATAACAGCAAGGCTAATGGATAATATTTTACCAGTTTTCATTGGAATGGCCCCTATTCGGGTAGAAACCTGAACATTTCCTTTAATGTGACTATAATTAATAAAATTGTTGATAATTTCAATAATATTGTCAAAATAGAACTATATTTTTATTGACCTGAATTCGATCATCGAGAGAGAGTAGTATTTATTACTGCGCTGAAACCGGGTTGGCCCATTTTTTTCCTATTTAATGTAGAATCTATAAAAAAATTGAGAACCTTACGAGAATATACATTATAATTCATCTTAATACCATAATCCTTTATATATCATGTATGGCATACGATTATTTAATGGACAATACCATACTACATACTCTTCGATCTAAACTTCTTGAAAGGATCGACCTATCGGACCTACCGGAAGAAGTATGGAAGAGGAGCGCAGCCCTGAACACTTGGGGGACCAATGCTATTGAAGGTTCCACCATCACGTGGAAGGAAGCTCAAAGGATCCTTCTTGAAGAAAGGACGGTCAACAATAAACCGATCAGGGAAGTCCTCGAGACCATCCAGCATGAAAGAGCATTCAGAAGTTTGACCCAGAGGAAGAAAAGACCGATCGATCTGATAACGATACTGGAGCTTCATGAAGAGGTATTCAGGGGAGTCATACTTGATGCAGGGAACTGGAGGAGGATCAATGTAAGGATCCAGGGAGCAGAATTCATTCCTCCGAGAATGGAAAAGGTAGTGGAAAGAATGGAGGATCTTCTCAGAGAATATAACTCACGGGATATTGAAGGTGAGGATGTATTCTCACTTGGAGCCCGGTTCCATTATGGATTTGAGTCGATCCATCCCTTCAGTGATGGTAACGGAAGGGTGGGAAGATTGTTAATGAACCTTCATTTCCTAAAACACAACTGGCCACCGACCCATATTCTTCCTCCTGAAAGGGTAGAATACCTGGATTCTTTGAACGTCGCAAGCAGATCCGATTATGGTCCACTAACAATATTTTTCAAAAGATCAATGGGATCAAGCCTTCTTGATCTACTCGATCAGGTGGGAACATCGGAGGATGAGCTGATCTCTTTGAAAGAAGCATCCACCATCTCTTCCCACGATGCAAAATATCTGGGACTCAGATGTAAACAGGGTGAGCTACCGGGGGTCCTTAGAGGACATCGATGGTTAACGAGCAGGAGAGCTCTCGAACTGTATCGTATCAATATCTCGAGATAGCGAGGCAAACGACAGTCCTGAGGTCAAGGATCACATGCCATCCCAGTCCAGCAGTCTCTTGTTCCCATCCAGTTTCTTGATATCGGTAATATCCTGTGATACCTCGAGCGTTCCCAGGAACCTGCCTTCTCCATTTCTTACTGCGAAGTATCTGATATGCAGGAAACGACCGTTCAGCTGGATCCAGAACTCGGCCACGTCCTTGTTCCCAGCTTTGAACTCTTCCAGTATCTTCTCCACCACATGAACCGACTTGGGTGGATGGCAGTTCTTCACTTCCCTTCCGATCACGGCTGGACTTCTCGGAAATATCCTGTCATCGGTGGCTGAATAGTAGGCGACCTTGTTGTTCTCGTCGACAAAGGAAAGGTCGAATGGAAGACTCCTGAGCATGAAGTTCAGCTGCTCCATGGTCAAGTATCCCTCATCAAGTCTCAACTTCCCTGTCTGGCCTTCGGTGGGTGCGGAGGGAGCTTCTTCCTTTGGCTTCCATCCTTCATCTGGTTTTATCCAGGCGTATCCGATCTCATCCTCACCCCTTCCAACCCTGGACCACTCATCCTCATCCAGATTGTCAAGGCTCATAGAAAAAAGGACCTTCTCCTCCTTGTAGATCATATCCTTCATGGTCCTTACCATCTCATCGATCCTGTCCCTAGCAGGTTGGAACTCATTTGCCTCCAGGGCAAGTGCAGTTCCCTTCATCATTCCTCTGATGTCGTCATGGAGCGCCCACATGACCTGACTGGGACCGGATACATTGTGTTTTTCAAGAAGAGGAAATAGCTGGTTCTCTTTTCTGAGATAGTGGATATTGACCTTTGATATGGTATCCATCAACCTGACAATATCCTTCTTCCTCTCGATGTACAGCTTCCCGGCATCTCCGGATCCTATCTCATTGATCAGGCCGGACAATGCCGCAAGCAGACCATCCAGTACCTCGTTCTCTTTCATAAAGGTATGAACGGGATGACCTGGAGGTACTCCGATCGCTTCCTTCTTGTCAAGGGATTCCTTGAAAACCTCAACGTGAACATCGCAGAGTTTCTTGATCTCTTCTTCGGGAGTTCCTTCTTCGATGAGTTCCTGCTCCATCCTGGCAATTTCAGAGGAATCTATCTCGGTTGCCAGGTCGAGGAATCTCTGCTTGACATCTTCGACTGACTTTCCTGAATGAAGGTCCATGATAATGGATTTGAGTGATTCCATCTTCTCCTTGGCATCAGCTTCATCCTGAGAACTATCCCTGTCAACTGCTTTTCCGGTAACCTTTCCGATCTCTTCGGATATGGAGGTGATCAGATCGGGTAACTTGATCCCGCCCATTTCAGCCACCATCTCAAGGGTGGCGATCGATCCCATTTGAGCCATCATTTCCGGATCCTTCAATCTGGAGAACAGGGGCGAGATCGTTGCAAGATGATCAAGCAAAAATGGATAAGCTTCGACAAGGTCTCCGATAAAGGTTGCGCTGTTCAATTCCAAACAATTCACCTCGGGGTGTCAACTAGTAAGAGATCTATCATATCATAAGATTTTGGAGGCTTTCACGGGTCTTGGAGCCTTGACCACCAGAAATCTCATCGGTTCCTCACCATTGTTTGCTACATTGTGTAGTATGTCGGCCGGACTTTCGACAAGATGATCCGGCCCAACAGACCTGGTTTCTTCTCCGATCGTCACCGTCGCCTCTCCCTCCAGTATGTAGAAGAAGACATCCACCGGTGTGATGTGAGGAAGAAGGGTCTCACCAGGTTTCAACAGGATATGAACAACCTGTGCGGTCTCCTTGTTGTACAATGGTCTGACATCGACCTTGTGAGGGGTTTCCTTCACCTGCGCATTCTTCCAATCCTTGATCTGCATTTGATCGCCTCTTCTTCCTGAATGGTCTCTTAAACCTTGATCCGATCAGGCCATCATCTTTGAGATGTCCTGCTCGACGGTCGAGATAGGTCCAAGGTCGAACTTATCAACAAGCACGTTCAGAACGTTCGGTGAAACGAACGCTGGTAGTGTTGGTCCGAGGTGGATGTTCTTAACCCCGAGGTGAAGAAGTGCCAGAAGAACGAGAACCGCTTTCTGCTCGTACCAGGCAATGTTGTACTCGATGGGGAGATCGTTGACGCCAACCCCGAGCTCCTCTGCCAGTTTTATTGCGAACACGGCAAGGCTGTAGGAGTCATTGCACTGACCTGCATCTATCACACGGGGGATGCCGTCGATATCATCGGTTATGATCTTGTTGTAGCGATATTTTGCACAACCCGCAGTCAGTATGACAGCATCCTTTGGAAGGGCTTTGGCGAATTCTGTGTAATACTCTCTGGATTTGTGTCTGCCGTCACATCCGGCCATGACAAAGAACTTCTTGATCTTGCCGGCCTGAACCGCTGCCAGGACCTTGTCCTTGAGCTCGAGCAGTGTTCTGTAATTGAACCCTCCAACGATCTCTCCGGTCTCTATCTCGGTGGGAGGATCACATTTCTTGGCATGCTCTATGATGGCTGAGAAATCCTTGGTCTTTCCCGATTCCCTGTCAGGGATATGGGTAACACCTTCGAAACCGACCGTATTGGTGGTGTATACCCTATCTTTGTAGGATGCCAGGGGAGGTACGAGGCAGTTGGTGGTGAGGAGGGCCGGTCCGTTGAACGTATCGAAATCCCTGACCTGATTCCACCAGGAGCCTCCGTAGTTACCAACAATATTATCGTATTTTTCAAAGAACGGATAGTAGTTTGCCGGAAGCATCTCACCATGGGTATAGATGTCAACACCGGTACCTTTGGTCTGTTCGAGAAGTTCTTCCAGGTCCAGCAGGTCATGGCCAGATATCAGAATGCCCGGATTGTCCCTTACCCCTAGATTGACCTTGTGCGGTGTCGGGACCCCGTATTTGGATGTGTTCGCTTCATCAAGGAGCGCCATTGTCTTCACACCGACCTCTCCGCATTCCATTACAAGTCCTAAAAGGGAGTCCATATCCGCTTCCGGGTCCCTGTATGCGAGAAGTGCCCTGTTCATGAACTCGAAAATGGACTCATCCTCTTTATCCAGCGTATATGCATGTTCGGCATATGCCGCGATCCCCTTGAGTCCGAAAAGAAGAAGTGTGGACAGGGACCTGATATCCTCGTTCTCGATGGAAAGGTGGCCCACATTATGTGCTTTTATCAATGCATCCTTATCTGTTGTATGGACCCATGTAGCATGATCGGGAAGATCCTTGAATTTCATCCCCTCGGCTTCCAGTTCATTTTTCATCCTGTCCCTGATCACGAGAGCTCTGTGAGTGAAATCCAGTATTCTGCTTTTATCGAAGTTGGCATTGGTGATGGTTGCAAAGAGAGCTTCCGTAACGATCTTATTTGCATCGTCCGCAGAATCGTTCCTTTCTCTTTTCATGACCTGGAAGTATGATACACCCCTGATGGAATGGATCATAAGGTCCTGAAGGTCGGCGACATCCCCCTTCTTTCCACATACTCCTGTCATGGTGCATCCTTTATTCTGTTTGGATACAACGGTCTCCTGGCATTGATTGCAGAACATGTTACTTCCTCCAAGGTATCTTTTAGATACCAAGCCTCACGAAGCTATCATTATATTTATATTTATGAGTTTCTGAAAGGATACCAAAGACCCTGCCGGCGAACAGGATCGATCAGGAACAGACGCCAGGAGGAAACGGAAGATCCCACTTACCCTACGGCCATTGATACTACGATGGATACTCTATAAAAATTGGCAATGATCCCCATTTTCACCAGGGTAGCCGGTCAAGATCAACATTTCCCCCGGACAGGATGATGCCTACCCTCTTCCCCTTCACATCCAGTTTTCTCTCCATTATTGCTCCAAGAGGTACAGCAGAAGAGGGTTCAACGATCAGTTTCATTCTCTCCCAGATGGTCCTCATCGCGATCCTGATCCCGTCCTCACTGACGGTAACGATATCATCAACATTCTCTCGTATGATGTTGAATGTGAGATCACTGAGAGATGTTTTCAATCCATCTGCGATAGTATCCGGGTCCTCTGATGGAATGAGCTTTCCTGACCTGAACGATCGGAAAGCATCATCCGCGTTCTCCGGTTCCGCGGCTATTATCATTGTACCGGGTGAAAGATACTTCGTCGATAACGAGGTTCCGGACAGGAGTCCGCCCCCGCCCACAGGTGCCATTATGATATCCATATCCTTGATATTATCAATAAGCTCCAATGCCGCAGTGGCCTGCCCGGATATGATCCTGCTGTCATTATAGGGGTGTATGAATTCTGCCCCGGTCCTCTCGATCACCTTTTCCAATGTGGTCTCTCTCGCGTCCAGGGTAGGTTCGCAGAAGGTGATCTCGGCCCCATATCCCTTTACGGCATCGACCTTGACCTTTGGAGCATTCCCGGGAATGACGATGTATGCAGGTATACCCCTGTTCCTCGCCGCAAGTGCAAGCGCCTGGGCATGATTCCCCGAAGAATGCGTTGCCACACCGTTAAGAGCTTGCTCATCAGATAGTGATAGGACGGCATTGGTAGCTCCTCTGAATTTGAATGCCCCCACTTTCTGGAGGTTCTCACATTTGAAGAAGAGGTTCCCTCCCACCATCGAATCAATGGACATCGATGTCATGATCGGGGTCCTGTTTATCCAGGGGATCACTCTGTGATGGGCTTCTTTAATATCATCTAATGTGGGGACCCATCTGTTATCTTTGATGTACATGGACAACTTCCAACAGTATCAAGGCTCATCATGAATATAAATGATGGTCGGAGGATATCATTTATTGTCGCGGACGGTCCCGTACATTCGATATCCCATGTCTCCGATGAAATTCCCGAGGCCGCTTTCCTTGATGGTGAGATATATCGCATCATGGGGGCATAGTTCATGGCAGCAGTAACACCTGATACACTTGGAATGATCTATCTTCGCCTTTTCATTGATAATGACGATAGCATCTCCGGCACAATTATCCCTGCACACACCGCAGCCAATGCATTTCTTGATCCCGACATGCGGTTTGTTCGTGGATATATTGATGATGAAACGTTTGAGGAAACTTGGAGGACTGGTTGCCAACGCTCCGCCCTTTGCAGGTTTGAACTTCGGGGAGATCCTCAGATCGGACCCATCCCCCGTAACATCTATCTTCTGATCAAGATCTATCAGACCCTGCTCTTTCGCAGCTTTTGTGATCGGGAGCTTGGATGGATCGAGGCCGACCATCCTTGTTACCTGAAGGTCGACAGTAGTGGGGTCCTCCCCTGATACTATCGATCCCACCTCTCTTGGATCACCGCGGGCAGGACCTTTACCATCCATTCCGATTATACCATCTACAAGGAAGAGGTCCACTTTGCACAGATCGGTAAGATCAAGGAGCATTTTAGAGAAGTCCAGTGTGTCAGGAAACCTGGTATGATACTTCACTTTCTCTGTTCCTGGGACCGCACCGAACATTATCTTCATCGCACATGTCAACCCGCAGAACATATGCGTCTTTATCTTTGGAACCGCAATTGTCAGGTCACATGATGAAATATAATCACAGATGTTGAAACGTTTAAGGAATCTACCATCTCGATGTTTTTCTTCATGAGAATTAAAATTGTAGTTAAGCTCGGCACCGGTCTCATCTGCGACCTTCTGAATACCCGCTTCCCTGTATGCTTTTGTCAAGGTCCCTTTATTGAAGAGACCTCCGGGAGAATCCGCGATAAGGACCGATCCTCCTCGATCCTGGATCTCCAGGACCAGGGCCTTTAGAAAAGTAGGATGGGTCGTAACCGCCCTCTCAGGTTCGGTTGCAGAGAGAAGATTGATCTTGAGGAGGACCTTCTTTCCTCCAATATCTTTGAATCTGGGGTATTGATCCAGATGGTTCTTTATCTGGGGCTTTATCTGATCGAGGTCATATTCCGGACACCTTGTGATATGGACCTTGGAACTCATTCGATCGTACCCATGCGGCCTGAACAGTTTACCTATTAAAACCATTTTGATATCTATTGGAACACAATTACCATCAAAAGGCTTATAGACTTCTTTCCATTCCCGCTAATCAGACGAGGTGAAATCTCGTTTCACTCGCCAACCACTATATGGGCCCGTGGGGTAGCTTGGCCATCCTCGTGGCTTTGGGAGCCATGCACTCCGGTTCAAATCCGGGCGGGCCCATTCTCGTTCTTAATTAGAATATATTTGTAGAGAATGGGCTCGCCCGGGCCGGGGAAATCACCATTTCATTGTTCGTTATCAGATTTGCCCAGGTCTGGCACCAACAATAAGAATCATTTCGTGGTGCCAGATTTTTCCATAAATTTTATTTTAACATGAAAAATCCGGGCGGGCCCATTTTCGTTTTTATTTCAGATACTATCAAGAAAGTGGGCACGCACGATCAAATCAGAATATAATTGTTGGCAAGTAAAAAAGCGAACCTAATAGATCTCTCATTACTTTTTTACGATTGTCCGGGCGGGCCCATTTTCGTTTTTAATTTAAATAGATTTGTAGAAAATGGGAACGCCCGGACAAGGGAAATCGCAAATTCTTTGCCAATAATCCGATTTGCCTATGTCTGGCTCCATCTGGTGAAAGCTTCTACTGGAGCCAGATTTTTCCATAATTTTTATTTCAACATGAAAAATCCGGGTGAGCCCACTTTCAATTTGGTTCATGTTGATCCATTTTGACGGTCAATTGGTGATTGTGGATATCCTACATCCTGAAGGAATTTTTCCGGAGTATATGTCTTTACACCATCGACCTCAATATCTTCTTTCGATATCAATACAAGATCAACGTCCAGCCCATCAGCATTCTCTTTCAATTTCCATGCACCCTTGACAGAACCTTTCCCCCATTTCACTTCACCGAACATCCTGGGCTTTCTCTTTCTCCCCTCGGTGATGATAAAATCGATCTCCGGATCAAGAGAATATTCTCTATTACCTCCCAATTTTATCCTGAATGCTTCGGCAAAATATCTCTCTATCTGGAGGTTCACCATTTTCTTGAGGTTCTCTTTTAATTCATCGAAACTGACATCTCTCTCGTCAATACTGTGTCTGTCCACAAGATAGTAATATGTTTCCATTATTGGAGATTTGACCCGGTATATCATCTTCTTCCTATTCCTGAAAAGTGGTATCTCCTCCAGCAAACCCATACTTATCAAGTTCCGGATATATGATGAAACGAGCCTTGTATCATTCTTATCGATGATTCCCCTTGTAAAGAGAGTATGCGATATTTCGGATGAAGACCAGGTACCGGCTCCTATCAATCCAAGTACTGCTTCATATGCCCGACTTCTTCTTCTGGATTCTTCAGAGAATATCTCTCCGATCAATCTGGGGATTGCATTCTTGGAATGATCGATCAGTCTCCAGAGGTCCGTCATGAAATCTCCCCTGAAACTGAAAATGGGGATCGTCCATGGATCTCTCATGAAAACCCCGTATTCTATTGCTCTATCGTGAGGAAGATCCAGATATCTGACAGCGTCAAAGGGATCAAGCATGTCTATCATGAACTCACTCAGCATTCCGAGGAGAGGGGAATTCTGAGAAAGGACCTTATCCATCATCTGGAAACTCGAACCTGTCAGAATAAGCCTTCCATTCGGATGAAGCATGGAGATCTCATCTTGAAAGAATTCGGGCATTCTCTGGAACTCGTCAAGTATCACTGTCTTTTGTTCATGAAGAAGTGATCGGAGATGATCAAGGAAATGGTTGATGTTCTCGAAACGTATGGGTTTTTCATCACCGGAGACTATAACGCCATCCCTTCTTACAAGGTAATACCTGTCATGTTCTATGAAGTTCCTAAGGAGAAAGGTCTTTCCCGTTTTTCTTCTGCCATATATCAAGAGCCATCCATGTGTGGACCGTATATCTTCAATTTCCTTCCTGGGGATCTTCATGGTCTACAATGTGTCACGTGATAGATATATTTTTCTAACCGTAATGTGCTAATTATCATTAGTCAAATACGGTTAGTATTGATGCCTGTTTCTCCAAACCATCATTCCTACAAGAGATGGCCGGAAGTGCCAGATTTTTCCATAATTTTTATTTCAACATGAAAAATCCGGGCGGGCCTAAAATTCAACCTTATGTTGAAGATATAGGTCTCACCTCTTTGGATATGGCCCCATTCTTCTCAATGAAGAACTCGTCGTAGATGTCTCCAACGATCTCCTCCAGGATATCCTCCAGGGTCACGATCCCGATATGGGCCCCATTCTTGTCGATAACTATCGCCATATGTATCCTTCTATCCTTCAATATCTTGAAAGCTTTGGTGACATCCGTATCATCCGAAAGGAAGATCGTCGGTCTGATCAATTTGGATATCATGCCTTTCTCCCTGCCGAGAAGGTCCTTACTGTATACCAATCCCTTCACCTCTCCTTTCTCTCCGATGAACGGGATTCTGGTGAAACCCCTGGAGGAAACCATCTTCTTGATAATCTTCACATCCATGTCATTATCGAAGAAGAACACCTTTTCCATCGGGACCATTATTTCACTAAGCTTCCCATCACCGAATTTGAATATATGGTCTATCATCTCCCTCTCGATGGATTTGATGATCCCTTCCCCCTCACCAAGGGATACCAGGTCCTTGATGTCCTGGTCCGAGACCAGGATCTTTCCATATTGTGCTTCGCCTCCCCTCATTCTTGTGAAAAACTTCGAGATCGAAACGAAGATCATTATCAGTGGAGTGAGTATCTTCGAGAGATAGTACAACCAGAAGGAATGACTCAAGGTCACCTTCTCACTGTTCCTTATCGCATTGGATTTGGGAACGATCTCTCCGAATGCGATGATAAGGAAAGTTATCAGGCCGATCATAATGGAGACACCTACGGTCTCGAAAAGCACATTGGCAAAAAGAGCTGCTATGGAAGAGAGTACGATATTGACAATATTGTTTGCAACTAGAATGGTGATGAGGCTCTTGTCCATGTTCTTCTTCAGTTCCATTACATACTTCGATCTCTTGGTGCCTCTCTTTTCGATCCTTGCAAGCTGAGACAGGTTCAGGTTCGTGATAGCGGTCTCCGAACCTGCGAACCAACTGGCAAGGTAGAGAAGGACCAGCATGACAATTATCATGACAACAATTTCATATGGACCCATGATCGCTCCCTCAACCTATCCAGAAGTGGGAGGATGGTGAAAAAGATTTGTAATCAAACCGATATGCATCAAGATGAAGAAATTACTGATCTCAATCTTCCTTCGATGGAACCTGGGTTTGATAATTCACCTACTGAAGAAATTAGTGGATCACAGTCGTAGAACTGGTTAAGGTCCTGTTTTTCTATATTAAGAAATTTTCCTGGACCCGGGCGGATCCATTCTCGTTTTTTAATAAAAATTGATTTGTAGAAAATGGGAACGCCCGGACAAGGGAAATCACCAATTCATTGTTTGCTATCAGATTTTCCCAGGTCTGACTCCAACAATAAAAATCATTTCGTGGAGTCAGATTTTCAATAATTTTAATTTTAACATGAAAAATCCCGACGGGATCATTCAATTATTTTCAAATTTTCCTTTTCGCTCTATCGATCCTCCCACCCTCAATAATTAAGGATCCTTATCTGAGATCGTGATCCTATCCATCTCATCGAGGATCATTACAATAAAAATATATCTCCATGAGACCATGAACGAATGCGTGAAAATATGACCGAAAAGAAAGTCGATGATCATGTTATCTACGAATGCTCTAACT
>JAUVCN010000184.1 GCA_030595715.1 Thermoplasmatales archaeon | reverse complement strand
GATCCTTATACCTCTTGGTGTGGTCCTTACCTTGTTCTTCAACTACAGGAACAAGAAGGAGGCCGAGGAGGAGAAGGAGATGAGGAGAACGGGCGGATCGGGAATGAACACAGGAATGGCCTGAACATCAGGCCATTCTTTTTTTTAATTTTTTTTAATTAGTTAAAGTTGATATCCTATACTGCTAATTGATCTTTAATTCAATAACATGCAATTTTTTCCAAACATCGTATGAAGAAGGCTGGGGACATCGCCACAAATATTTTACTGCGATAAATCATCTTGGTTATGGATAACTTCTTCTGGTCTTAAGGGTGGACTTCTCGAACTTTGATCATCTGAAAAATTTGCTGTAATTGGGTACAGTATTTAATCTAGATTCTCATTCAAAGGAAGGTGTTCCTTCTAACCCATCCCAGGAGAAATCCATTAAGATGGTCACTGGTGATCTTTGCCATTGCGTCATCTATAATCCTCACCACGATGATGATATCACTGAGTGCTGGGATCAGAGAGAGCTCTGACAGGACATTGGATCGCATAGGCGCGGATGTTTATGTGGTCCCCAAGGATCTCAATCCGCTTCTTATAAACCTTCAAAGATTTGATCAGGGTGGATCAATTCTAGATGCGATCAGGTCATCTCCCTATCCTCCAATTCATTTCTCACCCAGGTCCTATGATACGTTGTTTATAAACAGCACGGATCTAAACAAGATATCGGAGATCTCGGTTTACGGTGTTGTTCCTGAAATGGAAGAGAATTTCGGCCAGTTCGAGGTGATCTCCGGACAATGGTTCAATACCGATAACGATCCTGTCAGAGAGGAGTACCGGTCAACCGGTATCGTTAGAGAGGACCTTTTTACACTTGAAGTGATAATTTCAAGTCAGTTAAGTAGAAATCTAGGTGTTGACGTGGGGGACACGATCCTGCTGTCGTCGAGAATACAGGGCGGCGATGAGTTTTCCTATCGTATTGATGGGATATATTCTGATATGCTGGCGGGTCATGGTGAGGGAATTCTAATACACCTTGGTGAATTGCAGATGATCAAGGGAACACACATTCAGGATACATTGACCGAGATCCTTCTGAAGATGGATGGCCGGGATGATGTCGAACAGCTTATCCAATGGTCGGAAAGCGATCAGTTCATCTTTGGAGGCGTCGTGGACCTTCACACAAGAGGAGATATTCTGGGAGAACTCTATGGTTTCACATCGCTAATAGATGGTTTTTCAGCAATAGTGATAACAATATCAATACTGGTTTCATTGACCTTCCTGACGGTTATCCTGATGATATCCATAAAGGGAATGGGAAAGGAATTGGCCATGTTGAGGGCGATCGGATTCTCAAGATGGTCGCTGATGTTCCACCTCTTTCAAGAGTCCTTTCTGAATACGTTCCTTGGAGGCATCATCGGATTGATATTTGGTGTCATGGTGGTAAAGGCATTGAATTCCCTGCTCTCGGAGACCATGGAACAGTTACCAACAGGGTTTGAACTATTCTCCGTTGATGTAGTAACGCTGCTTTTCGTGATCATGATATTCACGGTGATCTCAACGGGGGCAGGAATGGTACCTGCGTTGATCTCATCGTTAAAGGACCCTTCGGAGGCGATGAGGGGGGAAAGCAGATGATAATCCTCAAACCACATAGAAGGGTCTGGAGGAACGCGCTATCTATGTTCTCAATAGCGATCTCATTTGGTATGTTGTTATCCCTTATTTCCGTGGCATGGGGCCTGGGAGAGGCAGCAGAGGACAGGTCCAAAGGGCAACCACGTGACATGGTGATATCCTCCCTGGGTATTGTTCCAACAATTGAAAATTCTCATATAAGATCCCAGGAGCTGAAGAACGACGAGGGTAATTTTTCAGCGGCCATGCCCGTTCTTACGATGTTGGGTAGGCTCGCTTTTCCCAAAGAGGATGCAGGCCTGACCCCGTCGATGGATCTATCAATGGAGGATACCCCGCAGGGTGACCTCGAGGGATCCGAGACCGTGGGATTGGTTGGGCTGGTTCCCGACCTGGCCAAAGATTTCATGGGGGAGGACGACACCCTGTTCATAAGAACGGAGCTTCTCAAGATGAACGGCTGGTTCAACGTCGGATCTGACCCGTTCTACGAATCGGACTACAAACAGGGTTGGACAGGAGAGATAATAGTTGACCAGGAAATGGCAAAAAGGTATGATCTTGATATAGGGTCGCCGGTGTATTACATAAATAGTTCCGGGAAGATCAGTGCGTCATTCGTTCTGGTATCCACTTTCGACACCTTTCTGATGGGAGAGGGACTATCATCGGATATTATCGGAGGGATCGCCATGATCCACCTTGCAGAGCTGCAGTATCTGACCAATAATCATATAATATCAGGTCCAGGGGGCGAAAGGCGGGATCTATCGACCGCAATATATCTTGATATTCAGAATGAGAGGTCGGACGCATCTACACAAAAGGAGATAGCGATAGATCTGGAGAGGTCTTTCCCGGGACTGCAGGTGACCACGAAGGAGAGAAGATTGTACAGGATCGAGGATGAGATCCTGATACTGAAATCCTTCTCAATAGGCGTGGGTGCAACCACTGTTATGATCGGGCTGTTCTTCCTCTCCTCGGTTATGCTGATAGGCGTGGAGGAGAGGAGAAAGGATATAGGGATCCTGAGGGCGATGGGGATATCCAGGTTATCCATCTTCCAATGGATATTATCTGAAACATTGATCATCGCAATATTGGGATCAGTGGTCGGATTGATCCCCGGATATGTTGGCTCCCATTATCTTGATATATATCTGAGGGGATTATATGGGGTTGAGTTGGAATTCACCTACATGTCACCAACCATAATTGTGATATGTTTTTGTTTCCTTATCGTCACCGCATTGATATTCTCCCTGATCCCGGGTTACAGGGCGGCCTCGGTAGACCCGGTGAAGTTCATGAGAGAGTAACGATAAAGCTTAAGGAATGTGGAACAACTTAACCTATTTGTGAAACTGGTCATAAGAAGTGATAGGAGCTGTAGGAGAGTGGTGTCGTGGATATAGAACTGGTAAACGTGACCAAGGTATACCACCTTGGAAAACAGGAGGTAAAAGCCCTCAGATCGATATCCTCGACCATCAGGGCGGGTAATTTCATGTCAATAATGGGCCCATCAGGATCGGGCAAGACGACGCTGCTGAATATAATCGGGGCTCTTGACAGGCCAACCAGTGGATATGTACGTGTGGGAGGTATGGATGTCTCAAATCTCTCGGACAGATCACGTTCCAAACTCAGATTGAGCAGTTTTGGTTTCATCTTTCAGGGTTTTTACCTGTTGCAGAACCTAACAGCCATGGAAAATGTAATGGTGCCCATGCGAGAGGCGGGCCTATCCAGATGGGATGCAATGAAAAGGGGAAAGGAACTCCTCTCCGACGTTGGTTTAAGGAATCGATTTGGGCATCTACCTTCCCAGCTTTCAGGGGGAGAGCAGCAGAGGGTGTCCATAGCTCGATCAATGGCCAATGATCCCGCCGTGATACTGGCCGATGAGCCCACCGGGGAACTCGATTCGGAGACCTCTCAAAATATCATTAACATCATGAGGGGCCTGAACAGAAACGGAGGAAAGACGATAATTGTTGTCACCCACGATAACGAGATAGCGAAGAGGGCCAGCATCAGGTTGAGGTTGAAGGATGGTCGTATTAGTAACTAAATGGTGTTCGTGGTGTTTTGACCTATTATGTTCGGGGTCATAGGTGGAGGGTGATTATATATAGTATGAAAAAACCATCCCACAACCCATTTATAAAAACCCCAGGGTCAAAAATTGGTATGGCAGGTAGGTTGATCCCTACCAATGGGCCTTTCAGACGATATAATAGAGGTGTAAGATATGAGATTTAATATTCGTCCAGATGGAGCGAAGAAGAAAATACTGATATCCCTGATAGCACTGTTTCTCCTTGCTGTCCCCTTGATGCATGGTGGATTTATGC
>JAUVCN010000164.1 GCA_030595715.1 Thermoplasmatales archaeon | reverse complement strand
ATCTTTCAACGGGGATATCTCTGGATACTCTGAAGAAAAACTTTGACAATTCTTTCTTCAGGAACACAGGTTTGCAGGATCGATGTGCCAGATATCAACAGAGGAAATGGGAGGGGCATGAAAGAGCAGCCCTTTCCATTTCGGATGGGGTCATCTTCTCATCAAAGGAGATGAAAGAGGAGCTACTGAAAAGGAACCCCGGGATCGAACCTGAGAACTGGACCGTGCTCGAGAACAGACCATTCCTCGATGACATCCCGAAGGAACCATATGAGAGAATATCCGAAAGGACCGGGCAGATCAATATCGTCTACATCGGCGCGATCGCAAGCAGCGGTTACAGGGATTACCTGAACTATTTCAAACAGGTCCTAGGTGGAGGTTTCGCTCTTCATATCTATACATCTTCATCGAAGGTGATCCAGGATTCATATTTCGAGAGGAGCGGTCGATCGAAGGACCTCCATTTCCACGATCCCCTCTCACCCGAGGGGATCCTCAAGGAGATCACAAGATATGATTACGGAATGGTTCCATTTGACAGATCGAGGGACACCGATCATCTTGACTACGCGATCCCGAACAAACTGTATGAATACCTGGCATGTGGCCTCAGGGTCATCACGTCACCAATAAAGGCAGCCTCCCGGATAGTAACTGAACTGGATGGCGGGATGGTAATTGAAGAAGGGAAGGACCTGTCGGACCAGATCAAGGCAGACCTCGAGGTCAACGGTGGGAAGGGCCGCCCCCATCCTCTTGAGAGATACTGCCATGAGGGTCAGCAGGAGGAGTTCTCCAATTTCCTGGGTTCGTTCAATTCAAAATGATCCATGTTCGCTCTATCCGCCCCTGCCGAAGATCTCTTCTTTGAGATATCTGAACATCTTCTTTGCATCGATGGTATCAATGATCATATCGAGGTCCTTCTTTCCGAACTCTTTGAATAAGATAAGGATCCCCAGATAGATAGCCACACCAATGATACCTATTCCGATAACTTCGTACCACCTGTGTATTCCGGCAACTTCAAGCTGGAAGAGATATATCAACAGTGTAGGGATCGCGGCGGAGACGATATGTTTAGGAACACACCAGTTGATCGGTACCTTGATCAACTTCCTTGAAAGATATCTTACCACGAAGAATTGGATAAAGATAGATATCAATGTGGCTAAAGCTGCACCGGATGGTCCCATCCCGAGTAACTTGACACCATAGATCGATTCGGGTATGAAAATGAGGTTCAGGATCGTGTTGATCGGTATATTCAATATTGTAATGATCATGGGATAGATCGTCTTGTTGAATGCAGCAAAATGAGATACATACGGCCTATTGAGGGCTCTCAGGATCACCCATCCCATGAGGATGGAGAATACCAGAGCGGAGTCGGAATATGTTTTATCAGATACAATTTCAATGAATGGAACCGATAAGGCCATCAGAATAAATGCCGCAGGGAATGTGACCATCGAGATGTATTTTTCCGCCTCCAGTGTAATGGACTTAACCTTGGAGATCGATCCCTTTGCAATGAGAGCAGAAAATGCTGGAAATAGGACCGTGATGAATGTGGCCGTCATCATATCAGGAAGCATTGCATATTTCTGGGCATTCCAGTATATGGAAACATCCGAGTTCTCCCAGAATATCCCCAACATGACCTTGTCAAGAAAGAGTATGATCGGAGCGGCCCCATAGGATAACATCAATGGCAATGCGAACTTGAAATACTCCTTGAACAATTTCCAGGAGGGTAATTTGATGCTGTAATCCTTCATCAGAAGGAATGATACGTAAAGAGTGAGGGATGAGCCTATGATATAGGTCACTGCATAGAGGTAGACATCATTGTAATTCAGAACGATGTATATCGTAACAAGAGACTGGACGATGGCCCCCACCATCAGGGGGAGCTGTGATTTTGCGATTTCCTGTCTCCCCACGAAAGTGTTCAATGCGATGGTGGACAATCCCGAAAGCAGCATCCACACCAGCATGATCTTGATGATATCCTCATCATATGATCCCTTGAATCCCACCCCTGGAATTATCTTATACAATTCGATCGAAACGAATACGACTATTATCAACAACATTAAAAGGACGGTCTTTACCGTGGCATATGTCCCTATACATTTTCCGATATCCTTTCCTTCCGATACCTTCTTTATGTGTGCAGTGGAGAACCCAAAATCTATGAAGAAGCCTACCAGACCCAAAAATGAGATAGCCCACCCAATTGATCCTACATACTCCTGGAGGATATTGTTGGTGATGAAATACCAGCTAACGAAACCGAATATGTTCGTTAGCAATAACGATGATATCATCAGTAAACTCTTTCTGGCTAGCATGGAACTTGTTTTCAAGAAAGGGTTCACTATTAATGGTTTTTCTGCTCTTGTACCATTTATTTTATGTCCTGTCCCAAATATCGTGACATCCTTTTCTCTATATCCTTTTCCCCATTTGCACCCAATTCATATCCGAGATCGGACGAGATATGGTTCCAACCGCATCTTCGATAGACCCCTTCATCCAGATCGAAAAGGTTCGATCTTCCATCCCTCAAATGTTTAATCCTGTCCGTTAGGGCCTCACTCTTGCTCATCATGGGGTCCAGACCTCTTCCTTTAAGGACATTCACAAGATTCCTGATATACTGAGGTGTGTTCCTGAAGACCTTCTCCTTCATCTTTCCCAATTTGAATTTCATGGAATCAGGGTGCATTGTCCAGTTGGCGTACGGGACATTGGCAGCTTCTTTGTGAATTTCCCGGATCATATCGAGATAGTGTTTCAATCCCCACATCCGATCGTTCGGGACCGTGAATATATGGGTCAACAGAGGAGTGGATTCGAGTGGATTCATGGGCCAGATGAAATGTCTCATACGATCGATCCCCTCATAATGCCATTTATATGCATAATTTTCATAGTAGAAATGTGAAAAACGTCCGTCCCATTCCTTTTCAGGATATGAGATCAATTCCTTTGCTATCGATGATCTGATCGAATTGGTGGAAAGGGAGGTCATCTCCGAGACTTCGGAGATGGTGAAGAGTGGGGTCTTGAAGAACCTTCCATCAAGAGAGAAAAGTTCATTCATCACATCTTCAAGATCGTGACATGCATGTCTGGGATATCTGAATCTGATGGCCGTTCCGGAATCGCCAGTGAAGATCGTGGTTGCGTCGGGCAACTTCTCCCCGATCCTTTGATAATATGAAAGAAGATGGGAAAGACCAAGATCGTTCAGACCCCCCTTCATTTTCAAGAGGGCCATCACATCTACCTTGGTCATCTTATCAAGCTCGACCTCGATGAGCTCTTTTTTAAACCTTGCTGTTAATCTCCTCGCTATCTCAAGGTCCTTGCATGCATGGTCACTTCCATCGAAGAAAGAGATGGACCTGAAATCAATGTTATTTGCCAGGAACCAGGAGGATATCACCCGGGAGTCAAGACCCCCACTCAGGGACAGGATCGGAACATCCGAGATCATGTTCGTCCGGAGCTCCATAGCTCTGGAAAATCGATCCACGGTCCTTTTTAGAAGTATGCCCCCCCCCTCCGCCTTTTCCCTGTTCCTGGTAAGGTTCAGATGGAAGTATCTATCTACGCTGATGCCATTTTCAGGATGGATCCTCAGGATGGTCCCCGGGCCTGCTTTTTTGATCCTCTTGAAAAAGGTCCTGTCAGATAGACAGAATGAGAAAAGCATGTACTGGGACACTCCCAGCCGATCCTTTTCCAGACCATCCATATTGGAGATGATGTGAAGGATCTCTCTTGAGACATAGTGTTTATCTCCGGTAGAACCGTAGTAGAAGGGAAGATGACAGAATGGATCACCTACTATGATGGTCTCGCCCCCATCTTTTGGTATGATGGCTATCAGGAACTCCCCATCAAGCGAGTTCAGCAGTCTTTCGATCGAGGCCATTTTGTCTTCCTTGACCAGTCGATAGATCTCTGGAAGGATCCTTGATACTTCAGCGGATTCATCATAGATCTGACCTTCAAGGACATACATTGCGGTTTCATCGTTGAATATTTGGAAAGGGTAGGATGGATAACCCGTGACCGCGACCGATGTAGCATCTTCTGATGCCTGAAGAAGGATCCTATGATCATCTTTGAAGAGGATACTTTGCAATGACCCTTCCCATCTCTCTTTCTTTTTTTCGGATACATTCGATCCGACCATCATCGAAATACCAGGCATGTGTTCTCACCGGATGAACAGGGATCAATGACCAACCATCATCTGTATTTCATTAAAGCCTTTTCATAGATGCCGATCATCTTCTTGGCTTGCCGATCCCAATTATGCTCACTGTATATCAGGTCCTGGTTATTCTTTCTCCAGTTTTCATGTTCTTCCATGTCCATTACAGCTCTCTCGAAGACATGACAGATCGACATGGGGTCAACCTCTTCCAGGGCATATCCATTCGCTCCATCCTTCACTATCCCTTCATAGGCAAGCAGATCGGAAACTATGGGGATGCATCCACACGCCATTGATTCCAGCAGGGCCGATGACAGCTGGTCCGATAGGGGTATCCCTATGGACAGATCGGCAGATTTCATGAATAGTGCCATCTTTTCAGGATCGAGATGCTCTCTGATGATGCTGATGTTCCCCGAGCCACTTCTATCGATAATGCTCATCAGTTCCTTTTCCGTTTCAGGTTGAGGTCTGTTGCCCAATATGATCAAATGGAGCC
>JAUVCN010000188.1 GCA_030595715.1 Thermoplasmatales archaeon | reverse complement strand
CCATACCATATCAGGAATATATATGGACCGGACCGGAAATATGGATTCCATAGGATTTTTCGGATGTATAGGATCAGAAGGTAGTATAAAGGATCTGAACATGGTTGAATTCGATGTTTCGGGGAACATATCCGTAGGGGGCCTCGTTGGATTCAACAAGGGTGAGATATCGAATTGTTCCTTCACAGGCTCTGTTTCCGGAGGAGCTTCCGTTGGTGGATTGATCGGAAATAATGAAAAAGGAATTATTTCCAACTGTCATGTTGAAGTGGAGGTGAATGGAACCTCAACTAGTGGTGGTATGGTCTACCAAATCAACACTGGTGGGATCGTGGGGATAAACAGCGGTGAAATTGAAGATTGCTTCTCATTCGGGAATGTTATAGGTATTGGTACGGTTGGAGGGCTGATCGGAGAGAATGAAAAAGGTGGAACGATCTCAAATTGCGTCTCAACCGTAAATGTAACAGGTTCTGGTTGGGTCGGAGGATTGATAGGGGTCAATTATGAAGAGGTGTCCCATTGCCACTCTACCGGAGATGTCAGAAGCGATAAAAGAATGTCTGGAGGATTGATAGCTTTCAATCATGCCAATACCCCGGTTACGGATTGTTATGCAACAGGCGACATTTTTGGATCTTCAATGGTTGGCGGTCTCATAGGGATCAATCATGCAGTGGTCTCCAGATGTTATTCGACGGGAATTGTGAATGGAAATTCTGGCTTGGGAGGTCTGGTAGCAGTAAATGAAGGAGATATATCCGTTTGTTTTTCGTCCGGCAAAGTTGATTGTATGGACGGACCCACCATGATTGATGGAAAATTGGCCGGTGGACTTGTTGGTCAAATGAATACAGGGTCTGTAGAGAACTGTTTTTCGACCTCGAGTGTAACAGTAGCAGAAGATATGGCGGGGGGACTCATTGGAATTAATCTCGAGGGGATCGTAAGATCCTGTTATTCCGCCGGTGAGGTGAGATCAACAGAATATGAATACACCGGGGGCCTCATTGGTAATGATACGGAAGGATCGGTTGAAAACTGCTACTGGGACAATGAGACATCCGGACAGGAAGGATCGGACGGCGGCGAGGGAAGGACAACTTCTGAAATGAGATCGAGAGCCACGTATGGATCTTGGGATTTCGGAAGCACCTGGGCGATATTTGATGGAGTGGATTATCCATACCTGCAAGCTTTTCCACCGGGAGCACGCATTCTTTCACCAAGGTTTGTGGGCAATCTTGCAAAGGGGGATTCACTGAGATTCAAGGGTTCTGACCTGCCTGGTCAGAACATCGGACACCAGTGGACATTCGGCGATGGAAGGACATCAGCGATGAGGTCCCCTGGATTATTACCATTCCTTTCTACTGGATCTCAAGATGTATCGTATTCTTTCACGGGGGACAATTTGGGATCTTTGGAGGGTGATACGATAGATCTCGAGGTTGTCGATGATCCACGATCCTATCCTGATCTAACTGTCATGGGCTACAATATCCCCGAAAGACTGTCCATCGGTGATACCGCTTCAATAATCTATTACGTGGTCAATATCGGAGAGGCATCCATTACAGGAAAGACATGGAAGGATTCCATCTACCTCTCTGATGACCAGTACCTGGATTCAATGGATACAAAGCTTGCATCCGAGATCATGTCAATGGATGTACCACAAGATGGGGGTTATCGGGGTTATTTCAATATCACTCCCCCGCCTGTGAAGGAAGGCCCTTACTACCTGATAATATCGCTAAATGATGAATGGTCCTTCGTGGAGGTCCACCGTCTCAATAATGAGAGAGAACGGACCATAGATATTGCCATACCCGAGCTCCATGAGGGGGTCGAATACGAGAGTGAGTATTCAAGTGGACCACTCGACCAGTATTTTAGGATCAACCTGCCATCTTCGAAGAATATACACCTGTCGGTGCAAGGTCCGGGAGGTCTCGAGATGATGGTAAGACACGGTGACCTTCCCACAAGGTCTGTTTATGACCATCATTCAAGCAACGGAGAACTTACGGTCCAATCAGCATATTCCGGAACATGGTATGTCCTCATCCATGGGAATGATATGGGCGATCCCGGCAGTTATTCCATTGTTTACGAAACCGTAGATCTGATACTGGACGATGTCGCACCTTCAAAGCATGTGATCGGTGTCCCTGTGGATATGATCCTTATGGGCGTGGGGTTCGTCGAGCCACTTCTGGTCATATTCATTGGATCCACAGGTATCACATATGAAGTACCTCTGGTGGATGTAAATTCCCCGAACCTGATCACTGCTCATGTGAAGGGGAACCTCCTTCCAGCTGGAATTTACGACGTTCGTGTGGTCCGTCCAGATAAAGGAACGGCTGAATTGAAAGATGCTCTGGAGATCCTTGAAGAAGGGGAAGCGAAATTCGAAGCCAAGGTCATCCCGGGAGAATGGACAGGATTCCATGAGCATTCCATCATATATGTGGAATATTCGAACACGGGTGAAATATCCATGAGGGCTCCCCTTCTATTTCTGACAGCCATTTCAGGTCCGGATGATAGACATGGGTGCATGCTCACCCATGATATCGATCAATGGAAATATGGCATCTGGACAGCTGGCAGGAAGCCTGGCACCGTTCCAGAAACTCCAGCATCCCTAATACCCGAAGGATTCCAGAACGAACTCATGATCATTGCGTCGGGAGAGATACCTGGCATCCTTCAGGCAGGCGAGACGAGGAGAATTCCGATATATTATGTAGGTTGGGAACCGCCATATCCCCAGTTCGGTTCGGATCTGGAATGGCAGCTCTACAGGATCACCGAAGATGATGATCATATCATGGAATGGGATGCCGGCAAGGATGATATGCGACCGGATAATATCGAGGATGGAGCATGGGATATCATCTGGAACAATTTCAAGGATATCGTCGGACCCACTTATGGCGATTTCATCCGAACGTTGAATGATAATGCGTTCCACTTATATCAGTATGGACAGAGGGTCGAGGATGTCGATGAGATCCTTTCACTGTCCTTCCAGCAGGCAGAGGGGTGGATCCCTTCCCCATCCATATATTCCAGGAATGATATGGAACTCGATCGTCCGGGTCTTGATCTCACCTTCGGACGGTATTATCCGAACTCCATCTCAAGGCGATATGAGGAGGGCGATCTGGGTCATGGTTGGGTACACAACTGGCAGTATTCTCTTGAAGAGGAAGAGGATGGAACCGTGAAGATAACCGATACGACAGGGAAGGTCCGAATATTTCAACCAAATATCCGATCCAGGAACGACTACATGTCCCAGCCAGGAGATTGGGGAGAACTGTCTGAGACTCCGGAGGACGGTTTCAAACTGCAAGAGAAACGCGGGAATACACATGTCTTCGATTCCGATGGGAACCTGGATCACATGGAGGACCGGAACGGAAACCGGATCACCTGCGAATATACGGACGGTTCCCTGAGCAAACTGCTGCATTCATCCGGCTCCTACATCAATATAACATACAACGGGGATGGGTTGATAGACCATATTACGGACAG
>JAUVCN010000189.1 GCA_030595715.1 Thermoplasmatales archaeon | reverse complement strand
AAGGGTTTTTTTGTGATAATCAAGCTTTCATTATTAAGCATTTTGTAACAGTAACAAACCGTAAGCTTAGCTGGTTGCTCTCCGCAGGGAGCTAAAGATCATATTGGTGGGTCGGGGGTTGCATAACAACGTAATTCGAAGGATGGAGTTGGAAATGCCCACATGAACCAATTTTTTCGGGGGAAAAATTGAGGCTGAGCTACGGTGGCATTATGTTGGAGCAAAGGAGGATGAAACTTCAATTCAATATTTGCAGGTTCATTCCGTTCCGTTCTCGTCCTGGAACAGTTCCTTCGATCTCTTGAGGGCAGTGATGACAGGCATTTCCTTCCCGGAAAGATAGTTGATAAGGGCCCCTCCTCCGGTGGATACATGATCTATTCCGGTCATCTTCATGTCCTTGATGACCTGTGTCGTCTCACCACCTCCCATCACCGAGTAACCATCGGACCCATTGATGGCCTTGAATATTTCCACGGTTCCCTCGGAGAACTCCGGGATCTCGTAAACACCGGCAGGGCCATTTGCGATTATGGAACGTGCTTCCCTTATCATTATGGAATATCTTGCAATGGTATCGACGGAGATGTCGTAGATCGGTGCATCCGCAGGAAGCTTTGAGAGTTGTATCCTCACGCTTTTTCCATCCTTGTTCAACGCCATATCAGTTGGGTAGGATATTTTACCCGGATGGTCTGCAAGCATCTTCTTGCATCTTGCAACAAGCTCATCGCAGTCCTTGATCTCCGACCTTATGAAATTGACATTTGGGGTTCCAAGATCGTATCCATCCGCCCACTGGAACATCGATCCGACCACGCCGACAGTAAGCAGTTTGTCGATGATACCGTTGCCAAGAAGGTTCTCTGCAACCTTGATGGAGTCGTCCACCTTCAATCCTCCAAGAATGGCTATGCAAGGTCTCTTGGGGGATTCTGTCACCTTTGTAAGGGCCTCTAGCTCTTTTTCGATAAGTGGTCCGGCACAGCTTGGCATCAATCTGCAGAACCCAACCAAAGTCGGTTGGGACCTGTGCAATGCCGAGAATGCATCGTTGACGAACACATCGCCCACGGATGCCAGCGAACTGATGATGTGGCTATCTTCCTGAACTTCCATGGTCGTATCCTTGAGGACGACCTCCTCCGAATAGAAGCGTGAATTCTCCAGCAAGATCATCTCTCCCACCTTCATGGACCTGATCGTGTCCAGTGCCTTGTCGTGAAAGAGGCTGTCGATGTGTTTGACATCCCGATCCAGCAGATCGGAAAGAACCTTCGCATGTTCCGAAAGGGAGATAAAATCCTTTTTTCCCGGTCTACTCTGGTGAGCCAGAAGTACCAGTTTGCATGGAGGCAGTCTCATAATGGATTTCACATGTTCTTCTATTCTCTTGAAGGACAGGATCTTCCCCGTTTCCGGATTGATGGGGGAATTGATATCCACACGCATGAGGACAACCTTGTCCTCAAGGTCCAGGTCCGAAATGGTATTGAAAGGTAGGACCATCTGGAAGCACCGTGGGTTTAATTGCAGGAGGTCTTTAAAGGTTTTCCTAGTTATTGTGGTAAACCGTAGAATATCAGTGGATCAACACTTTCTTTTCACAGTTGATTTGGAAATGTTAATATTTAACGGTAGGTTATGGTGACCCTGAGTATGGGGGCAGTCCATGGCCAAACACCCAGTGATGATCGAGTACAGTTATGAACTGAAGGAGAACCTGGCACGAAGAGCCATTGCTCTTATTATTGATCTCATCGTGGTTGGTATACCATTGTTCATTCTATTCGTGTTCCTGGGACTCGGACTGCTCCAGGCGAATCCAATGAACGCGATCTTCGGACTGCTGGGCCCTTTTTTCTATAATCAACAGGTCCAGGGTGTTGATGAAACATCCCCATTCATTTCGATGATAGTCTTTGTTATTCTTCAATCGTTCATGTTGCCCATCTATTATGCTGTGAGAGAGTCCGATTCGAAGAGGACCGTTGGAAAATACCTCATGCATCTGGACCCGATCAGGAGCGACAATATGTTCCCAACGAAATGGGATGCGCTCCAGAGGAATTATCTAAAATTCTTCATAGGCGCCATCGGCGGATACCTTCTTGGGTTCATAGGCTGGTTCCTTTTCATAGGGATAGCCTGTTTGATCGATCTCAAGATAGCCCCCGAATACAAACTTGATGTCAGACAGAGAGCGACAGAGATCCCATTCGGCACCGTTGTATTGGTCGAAAGACCAAAAGCTCCATTGGGACGGATATCGATCGATAGCGGAAAATGGGCAAAGATGAAGGACAAGGAGAAGAAGGCCCATAAGTTCGCCATTAGGATGAAGAGGGAAAATAGGGCCAAGTCCAAGTTGGTCAAGGTCCATGGAAAATACGAAGATAAGAGAAGGAAGATCAAAACATCCCTTGAAAAAACATCCAGAAAGACCCATAACATCCTTGATGAAGATACGAAGAAAGGAGCATTGTTCTCCACTTCGACCGAGAAGGTGAAGGTGAAAAAGGAAAAGACCCTTCTCAACAGACCCGAACCAGAAGATGACCTTGACATCGAGCTAGATGCCGAAGAGGAGACGAAGAAGATATCGGAACCTCTCCTTCCAAAGAAGAAGGAGACGAAAGCTGTAAAGATCTTCAAGAAGGCACCACCCCTGGAAGAAGGGGAAGAGGACCAGCCTGAGAAGGAAGAAAAGGTTTCATTCTTCAAGAAATTCTTTGGATTCGGCCACAAGGAGAAAAAAGAGGATGAAGAGGTCGATGAAGGTCTGTCAGCGACCCTTGGGTCCGAACTTCCCCCCACGAAGAAGGACAGCTCGAAGGATGAGACGACCCTCCAGTTCATGTTCGATTTCGATATCGACGAGAGTAGGGCAATGGGACTCTACGAGATGGGATACAGGAAGAAAGAGGACCTGAAGGATGCAATTCCAGAGGACCTTATGATGATCAAAGGTATCAATCCCACCATCGCCAAGAGGATCCTGAAAACCGCCAATGAGTGAGATCCGATCGTGTAATGTTCAAATAACAGTTCGTTCTTGGGTGCTTTGAACCCAGAAAGTGGATCCCAGTAATCGATGGGCCGGTAGATCAGCTCGGTAGATCGCTTGCTTCGCAAGCAAGAGGCCTCGGGTTCAAATCCCGACCGGTCCACTCACCCTTTTCTAATAATCGATAATCTACGGGTGAGTGGACCGGTTCCCGTCCCGATTTAACCATTAATTGTATTCTGCATCCAAAATCGGGACTTGACATTGATTACCAGCGATGAAAAATGATTAGACTCTAATGATTACCGTTTTTCATCTCAGGTATAGAATCTAAATGTCCATGAATTGAAATGACGATTCTATACCTCCCGACCGGTCACTGTGTATAAGATGATTTCAATGATTAGATAGATTTAATGAAAAGATGGTGGACCT
>JAUVCN010000023.1 GCA_030595715.1 Thermoplasmatales archaeon | reverse complement strand
AACGGAAAGAATGGCTAAGAGAAGAACCCTATACTAAGGTGAAGGGAGAATTGTAATGGCAACGAATGACGCTGGTACTCTACCCTGGCGCGAAGTGAAAAAGCGTTTAAGTGGGAAGACTGAAAAGGACCTTATCAATATTATTGGAGTTTGCTACAAGGTCAGTCCAGATGTAAAGATCAGACTCTCACTAACATTGTCAGAAGGACACGAAGAAAATGTGAAAATCATTTCAAATCTGAAAGATAGGCTTTTAAAAGCATTCTGGGACGCTGAGAAGAACGGAGCTCCAAAGGGCGCGAACCTCAAAGAGGCAAAGAAAATAATCACTCTGGCGAAAAGTTCAACAGATGATCCTATCGTCCTGCTTGATTTAATGCTTGACCATTTCCAGCACGGGGTGGAATTCACCGTGAAATACGGGGACATGTGGGAAGATTATTACGACAATATCGAGAATATGTTCATTAAAACATGCGAATTTATAATCAAAAATAAGTCCCAAATTGATATTGATACTGCCCTGGCAAGAATTAAAAAATATGTAGATCAGACAGAGATAATGGGGTGGGGATTTCATGAGAATCTATCATATTTCAAGGAAGAACTCGAAAAGAAACTTTCAGATTCGGGAGGTTCTTCATGAATCTAAAATTTTCTAATACTGATGTCCCAATAATTGTCCCTATAAATCAACGTCAAGAATCGTTGAAAAGTTCGGGAATAGTGTCGGGGAAAACGTCGGTAAACCGTCGGAAAAGTGTCGGTAAGACATCGGGAAAAATCATCAGTGCCATAAGGGAGAATGAAAAGATAACTATTCCAGAGTTGGCAACAATCATAGGAATAACTGAACCTTCAATAGAACGAAATATTCGAAAGTTACAGAATGAAGGCAGCTTGCGTCGGATAGGCCCGGCCAAGGGAGACCACTGGGAGGTCCTGAAATGAGTGAGATCACCGAATCAGATGTCGAGGAAATTGCACTCAACTTGTACGAAAGACTCTGCTACTCCAATCTCTACGGACCTGAAATTGCACCTGAAGAGCCTTCTGCTGAAAGAAGTTCTTACAATGAAACTATACTCGAAAGAAGGTTCAAGGACTGCTTGATCAAGTTGAATCCAAAGATCCCTTCAGATGCTTTGGAGGAAGCTTTCAGGAAGGTGACAAGACCCGAGTCTCCATCAACTGTGATCAATAATCACGAATTCCATAAGATGCTGGTCAATGGGATTCCGGTGGAGTATGTTGGATCTGATGGTCGGATCGTTCATGATAATGCCCGGATCGTTGATTTCCAGGATCCTGACAATAATGATTGGTTGGTCGTGAATCAATTTACTGTTGAGGAAGGGGAGCATAATCGAAGACCTGACATTGTGATGTTTCTCAATGGTTTACCAATGGCTGTTATCGAGTTGAAGAATCCTACCGATGAGAAAGCAACGATATGGTCCGCTTACAATCAATTACAGACATACAAGAGTCAGATACCATCTCTGTTCAACACAAATGAGATGTTGATCATTTCAGATGGATTGGAAGCCAGGTTCGGGTCCTTGACCGCAAATCGAGAGTGGTTCCTACCCTGGAGGACCATCGAAGGAGAAGAACTAGCACCTACGACAATGCCTCAAATTGAGGTAATGATCAAGGGTTTGTTCCAAAAAGATAGGTTCCTTCAATACATCAGACACTTCGTGGTTTATGAGGAAATTGCAGGTGGATCATATGCAAAGAAGATAGCTGGATACCATCAATTCCATGCAGTTTTGAAAGCAGTAGAATATACTCTATCTGCCTGTGGAGTTCTGGACATCCAATCTTATCCATTCAAGAGTGGAGAGGATGATCTGCCTCTTGATTATAAACAAAAAGATGATGATTTCGATAAAGATCACTTTGGAAAGAAAAGGATCGGTGTTGTCTGGCATACCCAAGGGAGTGGAAAGAGCCTTTCAATGGCATTCTACACCGGAAAGATGATCCTTGAACATGCTATGGAAAATCCAACTGTGGTAGTTATCACGGACAGAAACGACCTTGATGATCAGTTGTTCGGTACATTCTCGAAATGCCATGAACTTCTTAGACAATCGCCAAAACAAGCTGAAAACAGGGAAGACCTGAGAAAGAAATTGCAAGTAGCGTCTGGTGGAGTGATCTTTACAACCATACAGAAGTTCATGCCGGATCAGAAAGGAGAAGATTACCCACAGCTTTCGGATAGGTCGAATATCATTGTCATCGCGGATGAAGCTCACAGAAGCCAGTATGATTTCATCGATGGTTTTGCGAGACACATGAGGGATGCTTTACCAAATGCGTCATTCATCGGTTTCACAGGAACCCCATTGGAATTAACAGACAGAAATACAAAGGCGGTCTTTGGAGATTACATCAGTATCTATGATATCCAGAGGGCTGTTCATGACGGAGCAACCGTGCCGATCTACTATGAAGGAAGATGGGCCAAACTTGACATCGACAGGTCACATCTTGACATGATAGATGAGGATTTTGAAGAAGCAACAGAAGGAGAGGAGATCGAGAAAAAGGAAAAACTGAAATCCAAATGGGCTCAGATCGAAGCTATTGTTGGCACGGAGAACAGGATCAAGAAGATCGCCGAAGATTTCGTTTCCCATTTTGAAGATAGACTTGAAGCTATGGAAGGGAAGGCGATGTTCGTCTGCATGAGCAGAAGGATCTGCGTTGATATGTACAATGCAATTACAAAGATCAAACCACAGTGGCATGGTGAAGATGATGGAAAGGGGGAGATCAAAGTTGTAATGTCCGGAGCAGCATCCGATCCAGAAGATTGGCAAATGCATATCAGAAGCAAGAGAAGAAGAGAAGCCCTGGCAACCCGATTTAAAGACCCGGATGAGGATTTCAAGATCGTAATTGTCAGGGATATGTGGCTTACCGGATTCGATGCTCCCAGTTTGCACAGCATGTATGTGGATAAACCAATGAAAGGTCATGGATTGATGCAGGCCATCGCCAGAGTAAACAGGGTCTTCAAGAACAAACCTGGCGGATTGATCGTTGACTATCTGGGACTTGCCCATCAACTGAAGATAGCTCTATCAAATTATACTGAAAGTGGAGGGAAAGGCAATACGGCCATCGATCAGGATCAAGCTGTGGCTGTGATGATAAGAGAATACGAGAAATGCTGTAACCTTTTCCATGGATTCGATTATACAAAATGGATCACGGGAACACCGGAACAGAAACTTGGCTTGATCCCGGCAGCACAGGAGCATATTCTTGAACAAGATGATGGAAAAAGCAGGTTGAACAGGATCGTTGGCGATCTATCCAAGGCATTTGCACTCTCGGTACCACATGAAAAAACCCATGAGATCAGAAATGATGTTGGTTTCTTCCAGGCAGTAAAAGCAGCTTTAAATAAATCCACATCAAAAACTGGTAGAAGTCCGGAGGAGATCAATCAAGCCATCAAACAGATAATCTCATCCGCAATAGCAACAGACAAGGTTGTTGATATTTTCGATGCTGCAGGTTTGAAAAAACCGGATATATCCATCCTATCCAATGAATTTCTGGCAGAAGTCAAGGGCATGAAACACAAGAATCTGGCTGTTGAGCTGTTAAGAAAGCTACTGCTGGAAGAGATGAAGGAAGTGAAAAGAACAAATCTCGTTCAGTCCAGGTCTTTTTCAGCAATGCTCAAGAAGACCATTAATCTATATCAAAATCAATCTGTCAAGACAGCGCAGATCATTGAAGAACTCATTAAACTTGCAAAACAGATGAGAGAAGCGAAGAAAAGAGGAGAGAAGCTTGGCCTATCAGCTGAGGAAGTTGCCTTTTATGACGCATTGGAAACTAATGATAGTGCGGTCAAGGTCCTTGGAGATGACACGTTAAAGATCATTGCAAGGGAACTTGTTGAAACAGTTCATCGAAATGCAACTATCGATTGGTCGGTAAAAGAAAGCATCCGGGCGAAGATGAGGATCATGGTGAAGAGGATCCTTAGAAAATACGGGTATCCTCCTGACATGCAGGAAAAGGCAACAAAGACCGTTCTTGAGCAAGCAGAATTGTTATGTGGGGAAACTTGATAGGAGATTTTGACATGGAAATTCCAATACTTGTATGGATACTGTGCATAGCTCTTCCATTGATCACAGGCATCATCATGTCCTTTATAATCTGGGCCTCATTTCAGAGGGGTCTAGATGAGTACCGGATGGAAAGGAAGGATATCTCGGAGATCGTCAAGAATAAAAGACGCTATGTGATCATGTTTCTCCTAACAGCGATCGTTCCTGCTTTTTACGGTATCGTTCCGATCGCTATTCTCATAAGTACAGGGGAGATTGTGGAACATTACCAGGAAAGAGCGGTTGACATGGTCGGTTGGGTCCTTGGAATTCCAGCTGTGATCTCGCTGGTTTCCCAAGGTATACTTATATCCTATTTCATGAAGGATTATCTGAAGGAGGAAGAACCCGACTTCAAGGAACTCCGTAAGCAAGGGCGTTATCGGAGTTCATCATACAATAGAGAACGGTATCCATTCTCTAGCAGCCTATTGATATTCACATTTCCGCAGACGATAGCAACCTTTGGTCTTTTCGTAGCCATATTCCTGCTGATCTTCAGCAGTACGTTGGATGGCCTACCTGCAGAAGATGATCGGAATCAGACTGCAGATCCGGAAGGATACGGGGATGGAGGTTTCCTGATCGATGAAGAGAATATCGATGCGGTAGTGACAGGCTCATGGATCTTTGTTGGTCTTTCGACGCTCTCCATCCTTTCTGCATTTCTACCGATGATCATCAAAGGGAGCATTATGGAAAAGAGAGTGTTCAAGTGGAGGGTCATTCTTGGAGTTGCAGGAACCTTGCCATCGATTATAGGGTTAATGATATGGATATTAATGATGGCTTAGTAGGATACCTTCTTGACATGATCATACAATGATAGCGGTTTTCTTGTCCTATAGGAAATTAAAACTAGGTAGCCGTTTGATCCTTTAAATCGGGAATTAAGGCAAAAAACGCTCAAGTGGGTCCTTTATCCTTTCTTTTTTTTCTCTTGTTGAGTCAAGGCACAATGCTTTTGATCGGACCTTGTTTTTTCAAATTAGGGTAAAATCAAATCAAAAAATATTTTTGATTCATCTCCCAATTTAGGGAGACCAATATGAACACATCTTTCAATAGATAATTCATCGGACTAATCTGGAATTGAATAACATAGTCGAGTGATCTTTGAAGCCTTTAGAATTCCATATACGTTAATAGAAATGAATATTCCCAAATCAATTTATTATTTATTCATCATAATATGTTATTATATTGATGATATTGCTCATATACGACTACGCAATTCTGACCTAAACTTGGAGAAGAGCCATATTTTTTAACATGTTAGGTAGATTTGCGTATCTCAATACATGTGAATAAATATATGTTGCCAATATGGGTATTAAACATTACCCTTTCCTGATATGAGTGGATAAATTAAGATAATATGGTAATTATAACCAATTAGTAACTATTATGTATCATGTTTACATTTGCTATTTCATTTGATTTCGTTGGATTGGATATGGGGGGACAAGAACGGGAGTTGCAAACGTTCTATTGATCGAAGCTATGGCATTGATGTTGGCCCTTTTATCAACGATCGTTTCTGCAGGGGGCCAAAAGATTGACAAGAAACATCTTGATGGTCACGGGGAAATATTGAGAATCTCCGCATCTGCAACTGACGATGTTGGGATGGACCTGATAGGATTTGAAGATCCCCCAGGGGATGACTATGATGATCCCTCGGACGATGACACCACAGAAGATTATACAGATGAAAGTTCCTCAAGTCCCCGTTTTGGGATGATGGGAGTTATGGGAGTATTGATCTCCGCTTTGCTGATGTTTACAATCATTAGAAGACGACCAATGAACAAATTGCCTAATAATAGACACAATCTAAGGATCAGTTGATATATTAAAATCTGGAGGGACAAATATGAGAATCAAATGGATAATAGCAATATCGATAGCATTCTGTGTGGTAATGTCAGCGATACCGATATTCGAAGATGAAGCGGATGCTATTGAATACAAGAAAAAGATCAACCTTGGTCTGGCTCATGCGTCCTTCATCGGTGAGGGCGATGAGGACTATTTGGGTTGGTGTCTGAGCAGTGCTGGAGATGTAAATGGCGATGGATATGATGACATCTTGATCGGATGTAGCAGAAATGATGAAGGTGGAGATAATGCGGGCCAGTCCTACCTGTTCTTTGGGAAAGAGAACGGATGGCAAATGGACCTTAATATATCCAACGCGGATGCTTCATTTATAGGGGAGAATAGTGGTGATCTTGCTGGAGTTGTAACAAGTGTTGGCGATGTTAATGGTGATGGGTATGATGATATTATGGTTGGGTCACCCGGTAACGATGAAAATGGTATATCATCAGGACAGAGTTATTTGATCTTCGGAAAGATGACAGGTTGGGAAAAGGACATGAACCTATCTGGTTCAGATGCATCTTTTTATGGGGAGTATAGCCAGGATCGTTCAGGTTTTTCCATATCCAGTGCCGGTGATGTTAACAATGATGGATTCTGTGATATATTAATTGGAGCTTACCTTTATTACAATCCCGTGGACATGACTGGAGGGGGGAAAACGTATCTGATATTAGGTAAAGAGTCAGATTGGAGAATGGATACGAACCTTTCAATCTCTGATGCTTCATATATCGCTGAAGCTTATCAGGATAGATCGGGCTATAGTGTTTCAGGTGCTGGTGATGTTAACAATGATGGATATGATGACATTCTCATTGGAGCGCCATACAATTGTGATGGTGGTTATAGTTCTGGAAAGGCTTATTTGATATTGGGGAAAAAATACTGGTCCAAGAATGTCAGCCTCTCATCCAGTGCGATTTCAGCATCTTTTATTGGAGAGTCCGCATATGATAAAGCTGGACTCGATGTGGACGGCATCGGAGATATGAATGGGGACGGGTTCGATGATTTCCTAATTGGTGCTTATGGAAATGATGATGGAGGATCGCAGGCAGGGCAGGCTTATATTTTTTTCGGAAGGAGTGTCGTTTGGTCATTGGACACGGATCTTTCGAATGCGGATGCTTCGATCATAGGGAACACTCAACAGATTGGAATTGGACAATTTATGTCAGGAGCTGGAGATGTTGATAGGGACGGATATTGTGATATTCTACTGAAATCCGATGGTTATCTCTCATCTTATAGAGAGATTTTCATCATCAAAGGTCGCGCGAATGGATGGTCCATGGATTCTGACATATTGGAAAAGGCCGATATTTCCATCGAACGTGAAAATTATGGTGATATCAAATGGTCGGAGATCAGTGGTGCGGGTGATGTCAATGGTGATGGTTTCGCTGACGTCCTCATTGGCGCCGCAGAAAGGGATGAAGGTGGAACCAACCGCGGTCAGGTATACCTGTTCAATATGTATTCTACTCCTCCTCCAGTCCAGAATATTGATGCAGAGTGTTCCAAAGATGGAGGACAGATCTCGATATCATGGAATACCAGTTTTTACTGGAATGAACCCATTGTTGGATACAGGGTCCTTCGGTCAAGTGATGGATCAAATTATGAACTGATAGGAGTCTCCATGAACAGTTTCAATGATACCGACGTAACCCTTGGGAGAGTCTATTCCTACACTGTTGTTTGCATTGATGGAGATGGAGCTTTATCAGAGATAAGAGGAACCGCATCCATTCTATGTGATCTTGATACAGACAGAGATGGTATTGGTAATGCATACGATGATGACGATGATGGTGACGGATACGACGATGGAAGGGACATGTTTCCGTTAAATAGAAAAGAGTGGCTGGATACAGATCTTGACGGTACTGGGAATCTTGCTGATTTTGATGATGATAATGACGGCATCTTGGATTTCAATGATCCTTATCCTTTGAATCCCCTTGATGGAACCATGACCTTGCTACATGAAATCGATTCTTCTGTTAATGGTATTGATTTATTTATGGAATTGATGAATAATTCAATATCAGAGAACCTCACTCGAATGGAGCTGATGCTTGGTCAGATAATAACAATCCAATCATCGCAGTCACAGATGTTGATGGGTATCGATACAAATTTAACCTCACTTGCAGGTTCTGTAGGTATTCTTGGAGATGAGGTAAGGTCAACCCTTTTTTCTGTTCTCAGCGATATCTCATCTTTGAATGAGACTCTGAGAGATAGGATAGATGAACTTCAATATCATGTCGATCTGAATTCAGCATCATTACTTGCTTCTATAGCCGAATTGAATGCTTCGATCCTTCAAGAAATGTCCACATTATCTGCGCAGATCAATTCATTTAGAACCTGGCTTGAACCGGAGCTTGAGAATATACTGGAAGTGGTTGATGATGGAAATGAAGCTCTGGCATTGGATATATATAGTATGATAGATCACCTCTCAATGTCGACTTTAGCAGATATTCATTCACTGTTGAATGAGCTCATCGATATGTCTGGAGAGAATGATACCTTGCTTCTTCAGATGATCCAGGAAGTTCAAGATGGAGTAGTGGAATTCGAAAATTCAACTTTGAGTTCACTGACGGGAATATCTGGAGATATGGCCACACTTTCACAACTGGATGAAATTGGCGGAGAGCTTGACCAGATCGATCAGGAGCTGGATATGCTCTCGGAATTGGAAAAAGATATTGGAGATCTATCAAAGGACCAGGATGATAGCTCAGGTAAGATCGGACTTGGAAATGTCCTGAATATTATTACCATAGTTCTATTGATCATTTTTATCGCTGGTGTTGGCTTCATGATCTGGAAAAAGAGGGAGGAGGAGGGCACTTGGTAGTGCACGGAATAATTTGAGGATCTTCAAGATAAGAATATGGATGAGCCCCATTCAAATTCAGCTTTGTTCCATTAATCTAAAAAGGATAATCGTGCATTCTGCTTGTCTGTAGGTTTTGATCATCAATAAATGGATAGTAACTGCTACTGCAATAGCGATCAGACGGATCCTGATATTATTAATGTCAATGAAAACAAATGCTGATAGCAATATAGTAATCTAAAGTATAGTGAAGGTTACAATTGGGGAATATTCACCGACCATTGACATAAATGATTAAGCAGCTCTTTAAATGGCCGGACGCATGTCATTTTTCATTTTTCTTGCCATAGCATCAGAAAGATGTAATACTCCATATCCGGTTCATCGATCATGAAGATAGAATTTTCACCGATAGGTTACGTCAGATCACCTTTCAAGGAACCTTCAGGAGTTCCTATCCAGACCAGAGCAGGAAGTGATATCGAAGGTTCCATCGAGATCCTGGACGAATACGTGGAAGGATTATCGGACCTTGATGGCTTTTCACACATCATTGTCATCACCTATTTCCATAAGAGTAAAGATTATGATCTGCTGGTCACACCGTTCCTTGACGATGTGAAAAGGGGGGTCTTCTCCACCAGGGCCCCAAGAAGGCCGAACCCGATCGGCCTTCATCTGGTAAGATTGGTCAGTATAGAAGGAAACAACCTGAACATCCTCGATATCGATATGATAGACGGGACTCCTGTCCTTGATATCAAACCATACATCCCACAGGGGGATGAGAGGACGGATGCAAGGATAGGCTGGCTCGAAGGGAAGCTTCAAAGGTTCCTGTCAGAGTATGCGGATGACAGGTTCAGCTAATCTTCTCACCGTTCAAAATGATCTCGTGCGAGATCTCCACGGTCGGCTTAAGCATGGCCGAAACGGAGCAGTACCTGTCCTTTGAGAGATATACCGCTTTCTTCAACTTCTCCCGGTCAAGGTCTACTCCTTCGAATTTGAAGATGAGATGTATCTTGGTAAAGATCTTCGGATGAGCTTCAGCCTTTTCATTTGTCTCATGGACCTCGAAGGAATCATAGTCTACCTTCATCTTCTTCAATATGGAAACCACGTCCATGGCTGTGCAGCCCATAAGCGCCTGCAGGACCATCTCCATCGGCGCCCCGGCAGTTTCAAGGCCCCCCACTATCTTTTTCGTATCCATGGGCACCTGGTGCCCGCTGTCCGTGAAACCGATAAGGGCCAATCCTTCCGTGGGTTTTACATGGGACATGGTTGTAAACTCCTTGTATTCGACCAATGAGATTCCAGGGTCCTATAAATCTTTCCCCCTGGAATGAGTATCCCTCCTTGTTGAATAAGTTAAATATGATACCTTCTTTCTCCTCCTGCCCATTGCATTGTACAATGGAGGAAAAGCCATGAAAGAAGATCGAACAGGTCAGAGCCAGGTCAGTGATTCGGTGGCCCTCGAAGAGGAGGTATTAGCACGCTGGAGAGACCTGGATATCATCAGGCGTCTCCTTCAACACAACAAAGGCAATGAGTATTTCAGATTCCTGGAAGGACCTCCGACAGCCAATGCTCCCCCAGGAGTACACCACATCTTCGCAAGGACGATCAAGGACGCTATTGATAGACACAGGAATATGAAAGGATACTTCGTCCCCAGAATGGGGGGCTGGGATTGCCATGGCCTGCCGGTTGAACTGGCAGTGGAAAAGAAGCTCGGTATCGAGAACAAGGAACAGATAGAGGATTACGGCATCGAACCATTCATCGAACAGTGCAGAGAATCGGTCTTCACCTATATCGATCACTGGTCAAAGATGACGGAGAGGATCGGATATGTGCTGGACCTTGATGATCCGTATATAACGATGAAGGACACATACATCGAATCCGTCTGGTGGTCCCTGAAGGAGATCTGGAAGAAGGGACTCCTCGAGGAAGGACATCAAATAGTGCCGTTCTGTCCAAGGTGCGGTACATCCCTTTCATCCCATGAAGTAGCCCAGGGATACAAGGAGGTCACTGAACCTTCGATCTTCATCAAATTCAAAGTTGCAACACAGGAGAACACATATCTCCTTGCATGGACCACAACACCCTGGACTCTACTTTCGAACGTTGCATTGGCAGTCAATCCCGATGAATTCTATCTCAGGGTCATGCATAAAGGTCAAGAGGTGATCTTCGCTGAAAAAAGGGTCAAGGCCCTTTTGAAGGACGGAGAATATGAGATCCTCCAGCGGATCATGGGTTCGGACCTCGAAGGTCTGAAATATGAACCACTCTTTGATTTCTTCACACCCGATAGACCCGGTCACTTCGTGATAACAGCAAATTTCGTCACAATGGATGATGGAACGGGGATCGTCCATGTTGCACCGGCCTTTGGTGAGGACGATTACCAGGTTGGTATCCTGTATGATCTTCCGTTCATCCAGGCAGTTCACTCCAATGGGACCTTCAAGGAAGAGGTCACACCATGGAAGGGGATGTTCGTCAAGGATGCGGACAAGCTGATCATCAAGGAGCTGGAAGATAGAGGACTCCTTGAGGGCATCCACATGTATCCCCACCAGTACCCATTCTGCTGGAGATGCGATACTCCCCTGCTGTACTACGCCAGGAAGTCTGTTTTCATCAGGATGTCCAGGCTCAGAAAGGAGCTCATGGACAATAATGAAAAGATCAACTGGTATCCTTCAAATATCAAGAAAGGCAGGTTCGGAAATTTCTTAGAGGAGGTGAAGGACTGGAACCTTTCAAGGGAGAGATACTGGGGCACTCCCCTTCCCCTCTGGAGGTGTCCTGACGGGCATGAACATGTCATAGGTTCAAGGGACGAGATAAAGGAACTGACAGGGAAGGATGACATCCCTGAACTTCACAGGCCCTATGTGGATACCATTGAATTCCCATGCAAGGAATGCGGTAAGACCATGAAGAGAGTGGATTATGTGATCGACTGCTGGTATGATTCAGGGTCTGCTTTCTTTGCTTCTCATCACTATCCCTTCGAGAACGAGGAGGAGTTCAAGAAGCAGTTCCCCAGGGATTATATCGCCGAGGGCATCGATCAAACAAGGGGTTGGTTCTACTCTCTGCTCGCCATCTCCACAGCTGTATTCGGCCGGCCATCATACAAGAACGTGATCTGTCATGCGCTTGTCCTGGACGGAGAAGGAAAGAAGATGTCCAAGTCCAAGGGTAACGTCATCGACCCCTGGGAGGTCCTCAACTCGGATGGGGCGGATGCTGTCAGATGGTATCTGCTATCTTCATCCCAGCCCTGGAAACCAAAACTCTTCTCGAAGGATGGGGTGAACGAGGCGAACAGGTCCTTCCTTGGAACCTTGAGGAATGTCCTCGGTTTCTACAGGACCTATTCTGATCTTGACGGATATAAGCCGTTGAACAGGTCCGATCCAAAGGTCAGACCCGATATCGACCGATGGCTGCTATCCAAGCTGAACTTACTTTCCAGGGATGTCGACGAGAGGATGATGAACTTTGACCTGACAGGTTCTGCTCAGGCTATCAAATACTTCGTCGTGGAAGAACTCTCGAACTGGTATGTCAGGGTAAACAGAAGGAGGTTCTGGGGAACTGAGGACTCGGAGGAAAAAAGGACTGCCTACGACACACTTGCCGAATCTTTATTGACCATCTCCAAGTTGGTGGCTCCATTTGCACCTTTCCACGCTGAGAAGGTTTACATGGCCCTTGGTATTGAGGACAAGAAGGATTCGGTCCACTTCGAAAGTTATCCCTCGTTCGACCAGGATCTGATAGATGAGACCCTTCAGAAGGACATGGAGCTGTTGAAACAGGTTGTTGAACTTGGAAGAGCTGCCAGGGGTTCAAAGAACGTCAAGATAAGGCAACCTCTTTCCAAGGTTGTAATAAAGGGAGCCGAACCATTCGGAGAGGGACTTGGATCTATCATCAGATCAGAACTGAACATCAAGGAATTGATCTTCGAGGAAAACCTTTCGAAATACTTCGAAATGACCGCAGAACCCGATCCAAAGAAGATCGGCCCCAAGTTAAGATCCCACGCAGGAAAGGCCAGAGAGATACTGCTATCCGGAGATTCGAAGGAGCTGGCAAAAAAGGTCAAGAAGGATGGGATAAGGATCGAGATAGATGGACACGAATATCATCTCACCGAAGAGGATTTCAGGTTCCATGAGGTCCTTGGTGAGAGATGGGCTCTCGGTGAGGAAGGAGATATCGAGGTCATACTCGATCTGCATCTGGATGATGATCTTGTAAATGAAGGGATCGCCAGAGAGGTCGTCAGAAGGATCCAGACGATGAGAAAGGACATGGACCTTGCATATGATGCAAGGATATCGATCAAATTATCGGGAGATGGTCCGATCAATGACGGTGTCCGGTCGTTCAGGGATTACATAATGCATGAAACACTGGCAGATTCCATGGAGATCCTTGATCCTCCTGATGGCAAGGAATGGAAGATCGATCAGGGAATCCTCCATATTCAGATCGAATGATCTTACCGAGGAAAGGTAAAGATAGTAAGGGTCCATTACTTGAATGTGGGAGATCATGAAAGAAGGAGATGACCAGACACTTGCTATCATTTCATTGGTAACGGCCATACTGGGTTTCATGATGACGCCAATTGCGATGAGCATTATCGCAGTGATCTGCGGCAGGATACAATTGAAAAGGATCGAGGAGGACCCGGAGACATACGGTGGAAAGACATTGGCTCAGATCGGGTTCTGGGTTGGTCTGATCAGGGGGGTCACCGTCCTTCTAATGCTCGTTACAGTCACTTTCTTGTATGTGATAATGTTCTTGATAATGGGCATCTCCATATTCGCTCTTGGAGCATGATCCGGGCTTACTTTCGCCCTACCTTGGAGCATCCTTATAAGATAATATCCGTGTAATCGCTTCCATCAGAGTGGGATGTAATGTCAAGGTTCTCCAGTGAGTTCCGGGCAAACGCTACCAAAGCAGAGATCATCAGGAGCGGACAGTCTATCCTGGAGGAGATGGGATTGTTGTTCGAGGATCGGAATGAAGACCTTGTGATATTCAAGGAGAAGCTCAGGTTCGACCCGTACAATCCGGTGGAAGTACAGATCAGGGTCACCGAGAAGGAAAATGGATCCATGATCGAGATCAAGGGGAATAACATGGGACTCGGCCCTTATCAGGACACCCATGTCAAGAGATTGATATTCGAACTGATGGATCGAATGCAGTCAAAGATAGGATCATCTCATGACATGATGGACCCAAATATCGTATCGGAACTTCAACTTCTCAGCAAACTTCACTCAACAGGTATTCTGACAGATGTTGAATATTCCCGCGCGAAGCAGAAGCTTCTCGATTGATATCACATGTGTACAGGCCCTGTTTCATGAACGGCCTCCCCTTAAATCCCCCTTGCGCTATCCTTCATCAGGGATAGTACATGGCAAGATGGATCGGAAACATTCCTGTGATCTTCTGCATGATTATGATCATCTTTGCATCCGTTCTATCGATCACGACATCTATCAGCGGGGAAGAAGAAGGACTTGAACTTGAGATCGACGTTCAAGGATTCAAGGACCGGCTGTTCAACTCCACAGTGATGGGGCCTGTCCATCTCGATTGGAAAACGATGAACTCAAAGGGTTCCGATGTCCTCATTTCGATCTATATCGGGCAGAATATTGAGGGATGGAGGTGTCTCGAATATGACATTCAGGATACGGGCTCTTTCATTCTGGATCCGGAACTATTTCAACTGGAAAATGGAAATGGCTATACACTCAGGGTCATGGCGTTCAGCAAAGATGGGAGATATCATGATGGATATCTTGGGTTCTCCTTCTCCATCATGGTTACAGAGATGTTCGATGTGGATGTCGATCTTGATCTGGAAAATGGAACCGCTCCCGATGAGATGATGGTATCATGGGAACTGTCCAATGATCCGATATGTGATTATGATATATTGTTGGATGTGATGTTGAATGAAACCATGGAACCTGTATTGACCACTTCGATACATCATCGTGGGAACAATGCATGGATCGATACATCATCGCTTCTCCTGGATGAGACCTACTTCATCAGGATAACCGTAACGGACGTATACGGAAGAGAAGCCTCGAACACGAGCATGCATTTCGTAGTGAGAAATTATGTTGTATCGAAGATATCCATCCCAACCTTTGGTTTCATGGAACCGGAAGAAGGTTCGGTCGTCTGGGAAGAGATGGAGATCTCCTGGATACCTCACCCTGACCTTGATCAGTTGTATCAGGTATTAACGGATCTTTATCTGAGGGATGAGAGAACTGGGATGAAAACATACATTGCAAGGAATCACCAGTTCCCCAACACGAGGATGTGGGACCCTTCGATCATGGAGAGAGGTCAGTACAAATTGTACATGGATTCATGGATGATAGATGGCACCTATTCATCCTCGTATTCGATCAATATCTCCATTTGCGACCAATCATCACCAGTGATACAGGACCTCATGACAACAACGATCATTTGTGACACATACGCCCATTTTATCTGGACCTCATATACAACCGAAGAGATTGAAAATGACCATTTCTCCGTTCACATCATCTATCACCATCCGAGGGATGGGGATATGATCGTCGGAGACAGTGCGACCGATGATGGAGAAATGTGGATAGACACAACAGACCTGCCCGAAGGGAAGGCATGTTTCACATTGAAGATATTCAATGGACTCTTTCCAGCTCTTTCAGACGAGCGAGAGATACGGGAGATCATCATTGACCACCCGACCGCACCGGTCATCTCTCCCGTAACATTCCCCGACACAGGTGATGACCTGATGGGGGAGATCAAACTGTCCTGGAGGACATGGGACCCGGATGGAGATCATGTAAGGGTCTCTCTGTTCTACAGATGTGAGAACGGGGACCCCATAAGGATCAATGATCCAAATGGAGGAAATGAGGACCATGTCTTCTGGAATACGACAGAGCTTCGATCAGGAACCTATTCGTTGAAGTTCATTGCCTATGATTCATCGTACCTGAACTTGACAGATACATACACCACAGGAGATTTTACCATTTTTGGAAAGGAGGAACCATCAATAAGGTCCTCAAGGGATGGACAAAAAAGTGACGGATCTTCAAGGATCCTTCTGATCATAACATTCCTCTCATTCCTGATGATCATTTCTATCGTCGGCCTGGCGATGATCATAAGAAGGAGGAGGGAGCAGAAAAAATTGTGCGATGCTGATCTGGATACGATACCGATCGATCGCAACCTTGTGGACTCATGCATCAGGATGAGGGAAGATACCCCCATGATCAACAATGCCCTTCCTGATATAGGCATGTCATCTGCTCCCTCCTGGGATAGGGACCTGGAGGGAGAAAACAGCGGAAATATCATTGTGGAACCATTGGAAGGTTCAGTGGAGGAAGCGCTGGATATCCTTGGACCGACAGTAAATGATGAGGTTACAATGGATGATCTTATGGCATACATGATACTGGATGTGCCTCATAACGCGACCGATATCATGATCGGATCGGCCTACAAAAAGTTCGCCCGGAGATTTCATCCCGATAAGTTCAGAACGATGAGCCTTCATCTTCAAGAAATTGCGGAGCAGGAAATGAGAAGGAGGAACCGTGCAAAGGAAGTTCTTCTGGACCACAGGAGAAGGGCCATACTGGATTCCATGCTGAGGGATAATGGATCACATCTGATCAGGGAGATGGGGATCTCCAGAACATTGTTAGAACAAGACCATGTATGATCCGGCTGCATTAACATTATATACAAATATTACAATAATGGCCTGACGGGGTGGAAGTGGAACTTTTTGTTCATCACGCATTCAATCCTCTCTTCTTAGCCCCACTCCGTTCTAACGAGGGGTCCTCGTCCGCGAGTTTCCAACCCCTCGTTATTCTTCAGGGCATTCATTCCCATTCAACCGGACACTTCAATTCAGTACGGAGGTTCAAGCCTCATCCAACACCTTGTTCAGCAGTGAATCGCACATGGTGATATGAGGTTCATCACGATTGTGATGGACAGCTTTCCATTTCACACCCGAGAGGAGGTCCATCAATCTGCGGTTGAGGTCCTTGACATTCTCGGACCTTACGGCATAATCACCGTTCAACTGCTTGATCATCAGCTCTGAATCGGAGTGTAGGACAAGATCATCGAATCCCCGGGAGATCGCCCATTCCAGAGCGAAGATCATGGCACGGTATTCAGCTTGATTGTTCGTGCGCTTCCCGATCCTCTTTGCCATCTTCCTCAGGACCCTCTCCTTTCCATCCTTGATCACCAACGCCATGTAGGCTGATGCTGCAGGTCCTGGATTCCCTCTGCTTCCCCCATCCGTATAGATGTGCACAGTGAGCATGGATTCAGCTCCTCAGTTGATCGTAAAAATACTTGACCTCTTCGATGGACCTATCAAGGTCCTTCTTTCTGACCCCTTTTGCCCCGCATGAGAGGATGAGGACCTCACTGGTCGCCTCGGTCATCCTGGTCCTCATGGAATCACGATGTGGATAGAGATGTATCGCTCCAGCTTCATCGAAAAGGGCTGGAATGCCACCCCGCAGCTTCTCCTCCTGCGACCCGATACCCCTGAACTGCTCACCACCAGTGGTCTTACCTATTCGAAGCTCTCCCTGGATCATGTCCATATCATAAAGACCAATGGGTATGAATGTCCTGGCAGATGCGAGGTTTCCTCCGTCTACCATATTATTGATCATTGGCAAACCCTTCCTGAAAAGGCGTCTGACAAGCGCTTCAGATGAGGGGCGGGTCTTTGTCGGATCGATACCTATCTTCCAGTATAATTTCCTTAAAGCTCTGATAGTGGGTTCATCTGGAAGGAATTTCAGTCTTTTGATCCGTTCCCGGATCTCGATCTTGACCTCGCCTGCCAGAATATCGAACACTTCCTTCCTGGATGGTCTTATGGAAACGTCCGAGAGCTCATCTGACATGATCTCGATCCCAAGTTGGCTGATGTCGAGTGGAATTTCGATCTCCATGTGAACATGAAAGATCATTTGATATTTCAAAGAAGAGGGTAAAGGAATTATATCTTGGCCATACTGAAAATATTTACGAGGATGCCCGTAAGGGGATCGAAAAGGTCCCGTCCCGGTCTACTTGTTGCTACTCTGGCCATCTTGACAGTTAGGTATTTCTCCTTTTCAGATCATCAGATGGTGACGGAGACAAAGAAGCGATGATCTGGCAATATCATTTCCACAACCGGGAACCCACTCGACCCCCCTGAAGGTTGCGGATGGGTCGGGAAGGTCCGACACAGGATAGATCTTCATCGGGTCCCATGGATCAGGGGGTTGGAAACTCATATATAAGGGAGGTCATTTCTATCCACATTCAAAGAATGGGGGACTGACCAATGTTCTTGAACGAGCATCTACCGGATGACACAGGGGACCTGAAAGAACTGATCCTTACCATTTCCAGATTGGGGAAGAGTATAAAGGATGGTTTCCTTTTAAATCAGGGTGTTGCCGACACCCAGAACATGTATGGGGAGACCCAGGTTGAAATGGATAAATGGGCAGATAAGGTCCTTGTTGACGGATTGAGGAACCTACCATTCGTAGCTTCCCTTTCATCTGAAGAGAGAGATGATGTCATCTACTGTTCGAAGGATGGCAGATATTCCGTGACCTTCGACCCTCTTGACGGCTCCTCGCTGATGGGGATCAATCTGACGGTCGGGACCATAGTTGGAATATTCGAGAATCCGGACCCCTTCCGGCCCGGATCGGAAATGGTCGGGGCCATGTATATCCTATACGGCCCCCTTACCACTCTCACATACACCATAGGCAAGGGAATACATGAGTTCGTTCTCGATAAGGATGGGAACTATCTACTCCAGCACGAAAACCTCATTGTGGGAGAAAGCAAGATCTATGCACCCGGGGCGTTGAGGAAGGAGTGGCTGCCGTTCCACACCCGATTCATTGAAAGGATGGAAAAGGAAGGATACAAACTGAGGTTCTGCGGATCCTTCGTTGCGGATGTTCATCAGATAATTCACAAAGGTGGGGTCTTCACCTACCCTGCTTCCATCGGAAAGGACCAGGGGAAGCTTCGACTTCTTTTCGAGGCTAACCCCATGGGTTTCATCATACATCATGCAGGCGGGTCCATATCCAACGGAGATATGGATATCCTCAAGATCATACCTGAGAAGCTCGACCAGAGGGTTCCCATCTATATTGGTGGGAAGAAAGAGATCTCCATCGTTGAAGAGGAGAAGAAGAAGGAGGCATCTTTATGAGCCATAGAAAACCCGTTTCGGGTGATGACGTCTTCAGATCGTTGAACGGTAAGAGGACCATTGTAATGGCATGCAATGTTCGCATGACCAGAGGTATAACCACCGGGATCATGAAAGCGGCAAAGGACAATGATGCGGTGATAATCTTCGAGATCGCCAGGTCCGAATCCGATCTGAACGGCGGATACACTGGCATGACCCCCGAAGTATTCTTGAATGAGGTGGTCTCGGCCGCCCATGATGTCGACCACGATATGTTCGTTGTACATGCGGATCATATCAGCATCAAGAAAGGAGATGAGGAAGACCTGGAAAAGACAAGGGCATTGATAGAACACCAGATCCATTCAGGGTACACATCATTTGCCATAGACGCTTCCCACCTCTTCGATTTCAAGGGCAAGGACCTCAGAGAGGAACTTGCCGATAACATCAGATGTACCACGGAGATGGCGAGGTTCATCGAAGACACTATCGGTGGAAGGACCTTTGGTCTGGAGGTCGAGGTGGGAGAGATCGGAAAGACCGATGGTAGCGGCAGGGTATTGACATCCCCTGAGGAAGCAACCACATTCCTCACTGCATTGAAGGAGAACGGAGTGGATCCGAACCTTCTGGCAATAGCCAACGGTTCCGCCCATGGAAACACCGTTGATGATGATGGGAATGTTATCCCACAGATCTCCATTGACATACCCCAGACAGTTGCCGTGGCAAAAGCGATAAGGGATGCAGAATTGGATATCGGGATCGCACAACACGGTATCACAGGAACCCCAAGAGAGACAATAAACCTCCATTTCCCAAAGGGGGATATTCTAAAAGGAAATGTCGGCACCCACTGGCAGAACGTGTTCTATGATGTGATGAAGATCTACGAGCCCGAACTCTATGCCGACATGAAGGAATGGGTCATTCAGACGTATGGCACGAAGGACCCGGGAAGATCGGATGAGGTCGTTTGGGTGAAGAATGCAAAGAATGCGTTCAAACCATTCATTGAGAGGAACTGGAACCTTTCCAAGGATACCATCTCTGCCATGGAAGCCGTTTCCTATGCTGAAGCAAATCTATTCTTCAGGGCCTTTGAGGCAAAGGGATCAGCATCCACTGTCAGAGAATATATCGAGAACAAGTGAGGTGAAATAGATGAAACTCCCGGTTATCATCCTCAACTGTAAAACATACGGTCAGGTCGAAGGAGAAGGTGCTTTGAAAATGGCAAGGATATGCCAAGAGGTCCATGATGAGACCGGAATATCAATAGCCATCTGTCCTCCGAGCATCGAATTATCGAAAGTGGCATCAGAGGTGGCAATACCTGTTCTCGCCCAGAACGTTGATACATGGGACGGTTCGGTAAAAACCGGCACGGTTTCCCTGAGCGCGGTGAAAGCGGCAGGTGCCACAGGTCTACTGATCAATCACTCCGAATGCAGAAGACTCCTGGCCGATATTGAGGCCTTGATCACAGGAGCGAAAGAGCTGGGCCTTGATACCATTGTCTGTTCGAACAATGTGGCCGTATCAAAAGCGTCCGCTGCGATGGGACCTGATATGGTCGCAATGGAACCACCGGAACTGATAGGGGGGGACATCTCGGTCACCTCTTCAGATCCAGACATAGTAAGGTCCACGGTGGAGGAGGTCTCGAAGATCTCCCCGGATGTGAAGGTCCTGACCGGAGCAGGTGTCAAGACCAGGGAAGATGTCTCCAAGGCATTGGAACTTGGAACTCACGGAGTACTGCTTGCATCGGGCGTCATCAAGGCAAAGGACCAAAAGGCTGTGCTTCTCTCACTTGCAGAAGGACTCCTGAAGAAATGAGATAGTGCAAGACAGATCACATTACGTTCAACAGTGTAAAGACCATCGAGGACCTCACATGGATGACAAGGTGGATTTCTGCGGTATCTGCGCAGCGAACATCCCGGGAATGAATGCAGCCTATGATCTGTATCAGATGCTGTGCGATCTCCAGCATAGAGGACAGGCGGGAGCCGGGATCTCCACATACGACCCCGGCAGAAAGATCCTTCTCAGGACCTACAAAAGGACCGGAAAGGTCAATGATGTTTTTGGCGGGGATGATGAAGAGAGGTTCGAAGAGCTTATGAACAAGTTCGGGGCCTCCATTGGCATAGGTCATAATCGTTATGGAACATCGGGCTCCCTTTCAACACGACATGTCCAGCCTTTTGAAAGGACCCACGGTGTATACCATAAATGGTTCTCGTTCGGATTCAACGGCCACATCGCAAACAGGAAGGAACTTGAAGAGAATATCAAGAAAGACGGTTATCACCTGATGCTGGACACAGACACCGAGGTGATGATGCACTACCTCTCAAAGCATGTATCCGACACCGGGGGAGATCTCAAAGAGGTCTTCAAGATGGTCTCGGAGGATTTTGACGGGGCTTACAATATCATCTTCCTCGATGGCAAAGGAAGGCAGGTTGCGATCCGGGATCCATGGGGCATCAGACCGCTTTCATCCTTGCAGACCGAAAAGGGCGCGTTCATATCCTCCGAAACCTGTGCACTTTACCGTCAAGGTACCGAGAATATCAGGCACATCGAACCTGGTGAAATGGCCATCCTCGAGGATGGAGAGATAACCTACCATCAATATGCCAAACCCCGTAGAAGATCCCTCTGTTTCTTTGAATACATCTATTTTGCAGATGTAACATCCAACATCGATGGGCGATCGGTCTACGAGACCAGAAAAAGATGTGGAGAGGAACTGGCAAGGATCGAGACCCAGAACATCAATGACAAGGAATGGGTCGTTATCCCGGTTCCAAATACCGCAAGACCCATCGCGAACTCATATGCCAAGGCAATAGGTGTCCCACAGATATTCGATGAGGGATTGATCGCATACGGCAAGGGAAGAACGTTCATAGATGAAGGTGACAGGTCCAAGAAAGTGAAAAGGAAGTTCCTTCCCATCCCATCCGTCATCAAAGGTAAAAAGGTCATTGTGATCGATGATTCGATCGTGAGGTCCACGACCATGGCGACCCTGATCAAATACCATCTCAGGAAGCTCGGTGGGGCCAAAGAGGTCCATGTCAGGATCGCGACCCCTCCGATCGTTGCTCCCTGTTATTACGGGATCGACATGAGGTCCTTCGAGGAACTGATAGCAGCTCCCTACCAGGAACATATCAACAATGGGATCATTTCGGAAAAAGCAGAAGAAGAGATCGCAAGAATTATCAATGCGGATTCGTTGAAATTCATAACCCATGACGGTCTTGTTTCAGCCATTGGGAAGGACCGTGACAGTCTCTGTATGGCCTGTTTGAACAGGCAGTATCCCACCCCCACGGGGCAGACTTTGGATGCGAAGAATTATAAAAGTTTCTGCAACAGATCGATGTGCAAAAAATGAACGATCTTCGATTATTTTCCACCCGGATTAATTTACCCAAAACATACATATACTAACTGCAACTTATTTTGAACATATTGAATTATACACAAATCTGGGGGATATGAATGGCACGGATCATCACAATAGTAAACCAGAAAGGAGGTGTGGGAAAAACCACCACTGCCATCAACCTTTCTGCCTCACTTTCATTCTTGGGAAAAAGATCACTTCTCATCGACACCGATACACAGGGGAATACCTCTTCCGGACTTGGTTTTGATAAGAACGAGTTGGAAAATACCGTGTACGAGGTATTGACATCACAATGTGGCATCAGAGATTCCATCATACACACTGATCTTGAGAACCTGGACATCATTGGATCCAACATCAATCTGGCAGGCGCATCGGTTGAATTGGTAAATATCCCCGAAAGAGAGAGGATCCTTAAAAATGCCTTGAAGGAGGTAAATGATGAATACGATTTCATTCTGATCGATTCTCCACCATCCCTGGGATTGATAACACTCAATAACCTGACGGCAGCGGAATCCGTTCTCATTCCTCTTCAGTGTGAATATTTTGCTCTCGAGGGTATGTCGGAACTGCTTGACACGATCTTCCTGGTCCAGAAGAACCTCAATCCGGACCTGACCATAGAAGGTATCCTGATGACCATGTATGACCAGAGGACAAACCTGTCAAAGCAGGTGGTCGCAGAGGTCAAGAACTATTTCGGTGACAAGGTTTATAACACGATCATTCCAAGGAACGTGAAACTGGGGGAAGCTCCATCCTTCGGCAAACCTTCGATCCTCTATGCCCCTGAATCCACCGGTGCGGTGGCCTACATGGATCTTGCAAGAGAAGTGATAATACATGAGTAAAGCGGCTTTAGGCAAAGGAATGAAAGACCTGATCGCCAAGAATTTCGGAATTCCCGAGAAGAAGGGCCCTTCCAAGGAGAAGATCAGCCCACATGAGGAATTGAAGGTTAATATCTCCAGATACCAGGCGCAGGGGCTCAATGTGGAGCCTTTGAAGGAATTGAAAGGGAAACAACCCGAAGATATCTCGAAAGGTATCGAGGACTACAGATCCGCTGTCCGGATACTGAGCACTGCCCAGACAATAATCAGGACCCTTGAAGGTTATGGTTATACCAAAGATATCGAGGCAATCTACGATCAGATCAAGGATCCCACCAAAGCTGTTGAAGTGCTGAGAACTGTAGAGGAATTGAAGGACAGGGCACAAACAGAACATAATATCAAAGCCAAGGTAAAGGGATTGCCAGGTAGTAAATTATCAAAGGTCCTGAAGGAAAAATCAGAGATCTTGAAAGAAAAAGGCGATGCCAAGAACATACATATCAATGAGGTAGCCCTCGATGGTCTTCTGGATGATCTGAACGACATCAGTGACGCATTCTCCCTACAGATCGAGGATGATCCATTACTGATGCAGATCATAGCATGGGAGGAAAGGGGATATTTCGTCGACGGTCTGAAGAAATCCCTGACCGAGGACCGAAAGAAGGTCGAAAAGGATGTTGAACAGTTCGAGAAGGATATTCAGAAGATGGAGTTCATCAAGGAGAGGTTCAATGGAATGGACATGACCGGATTCCAGAATGAGTCGAAGGAGATCAAGATCAAATTCCAGTATCCCCATCTTTCAAAGGAGATCGAGAATGAACTGGACCGTATCGATTCAATGAAAAAGAATGCCGAAAAACTCATCGAGACCGAAGAGAACGAAACCGTTGAAGAAGGGGCCATAGAAGAACCAGAGGTCCAGCAAGAAGAGGATATCCATGAACCTGCACCAGAGGAAGTGGAACCTGAACCGACAAACACAGAAGAAGCCCCCCAGGAACCTGAAGTCGAGGAAGTTCTCGATGATCAGTATTCTCACCTTTCCGTCGATGAACTGATGGAATTGGCAAAGGATACATACAAGGCGGGTAAACTCGAGGAATCCCTCACCATCTTCAAGGAGATCCTGAAGAAGGACCCTGACTCATCGAAAGCCCGTTTCATGATCAGAAGGATCTCATCCAAGCTTTGAACGATGCATCCATTCACTTTTTCTAATTGTTAGTGCTACAGATGTACAATGGGTATTTCCATCCTTGACATCATGAGGCTCGGAAGGGTACACACTGCCATGGTGACCGCAGCGGTGCCGGCAGCAGGATGTCTGGCGGCAGGTGGTGGATGGTGGGCGGTCCTCTTCGTGGTCCTTGGCTCCATGATCCATCATTCATGGGGTTTCTCCATGAACGAGATCGTGGACCTCGAAGTGGACAGAAGGAACAGGGAATTACAGCACAAACCCCTTGTTTCAGGAAGGATGGATATCAGATCGGCCATTATCATTTCAAGGATCTTCCATTTCATGGCGGGTATCCTCTTCCTGATCTCGGCCTACTTCTTTGGAGGGAACATATTCACCGTGATGGTGTTCCTTGCACTTGCGTCCATCTTCGGATGGACCTACAATAGATGGGGGAAGAAGGTCCCCATGATGGACATATCCATAGCCCTCTGGATGTTCTTTCTCGTTCTCGCTGGCGCATCTGCCGGGAGTGAAGGGATCTCCTTTCCGATCGGTGTCTGGGCAATTGCCGTGATCGGGTTCCTGCATATACTCTTCAACAACTCCGTTGAGGGTGGATTGAAGGATGTTGCAAATGACAGAAGGTCCAATACGAAGACCCTTGCGGTCGTAACGGGGGCAAAATTTGAAAAAGGATTACTGAGACCAGGTGGGAAGATACTGGTCTGGGGAACATTGCTCAGGATGATGCTGGTCCTGACAGCTGCGGTGTTCTCCTTCCTGATATCCGAGAAAGAAGGATGGGATGAATGGATAGTTATCCTTGTATCGGTCTGGGGTATCGCTGTCTTTGCACATTCATTGATCTTCCTTCAGAAGATGGTCAGGATATCCAGAAAGGACCTTATCGGGACGTTTGCAAAGCATGAGGTCCTATCGTTCGGATTGAGCTTGCTTGTGGTCATGCCCCTCATAGGGGTTGCTCCAACCCTTCTTCTTTTCATTGTCCCGTTCATCTGGTTTGCATTGATGAACAGGGTCCTCTTCGATAGCGGCCTCGCTCCGAAGGTTTGAGATCATTCCTCGTAATACTCGTCTCGCCTGGACCTCGATATCAGGAAGACGATAACGATCAGCACCATCACCAGAAGAACACCAATGATCAGGTATAGGGCCCAGTCTGTCCCTTCATCAACCTCTGCAAGCTCAGGAAGGCTCTCCGAAAAAGATGGCAGTATCTCCCCTCCGCCGGGATTGTCCGACAGATATATCCTATCACCGTCATCATGGAACTCTCCGTAGATCATCGTGTGATACTTCCCATCCTTGTATGTCAATGGATATATCTCCGTGTTCCCCGCTCCATCCTCCACGACAATGTATATCGTCTGACCCTCCACGCCATAGACATTGATGGTCCATCCATCGGTTCCCGGAACTATCTCAAGACTGTCCACGTCCAGAGCGGGTTCTGGTAAAGGTATGGTCCCAGGTAGAAGGAATACTTTGAGAACCGCGGAATCGCTCAGTTGCCCATCGGAGATATTGATGAGCAGTTCCACGTCGTCCTCTGCAACATCGTCTGGTATCGTCAATGTTATCCTGGTTCCAATGACAGAAGCGAAGCTCTCGGGATGTACGGTGATCGAGAGCGCGTCCTCATCGACATCGGAGATCATTGCAGATATATCGATCACAGGCTCCACACCCTCCTCGATCGAATAATGCCAATCAACCGGTGCATCAAGGACAGGTGCATCGTTGACAGGTGTGATATCGAACCTCACGGATATCTCCACATCATCAACGTGTCCTTCCTCCCCGTATGCAAGATACAGGATCGTATCGATCGTTCCAAATGCGTTCTCGAGGGGAGCGAATGTGAAGTTCATGGGCCAGGTATCATTTCCCTGGATGAGGTTACCGAAGGTGAGCACCGACCCGTTGTACCCGTATATGATGGGATCTCCCTCGATATCGATCGCATCTATCCAGAATGATATCTCAGAATCCTCCTCAAGGGTAAAGATATAGGTGTCAATGGAGATAGTCTCATTAACAGGGAATGTCCCGAAGATCGCTTCCGAACCATTCATGATCCTGACAACGGCAGTTGGCATGTCATCAACAGGGGTCACGTTGACCTTCATATTATGAAGTGTGTATCCGATCTCATCGGTAATGTTCAGTTCGATATCAAGTATACCGAACCAGTTCTCGTCCGGTTCGATCGTGAGGTTCGACCCATCCCAGGAAAGTGTGCAGTTCTCCGCTATTGTTGTGGTCATCAGTACCTCATCACCATCCACATCCACCACCAGACCGGTGAAATTGATGAAGATGATGGTGTCCTCTTCCATGGTCAGGACCGGAACATCATCTATGAAGAAAGGGATATCGTTCACCTGAATTACAGTGACCGTGACGTTTGCAGAGGTAGTGTTCCCGGCACCATCGATGGCAATGATATTCACCCAGGATACACCATTCCAATCATCTTCAACTGTTTCGATGATCAGCAAGGGGTAAGGTCCTCCACCCATGTATATCGGGTCGAGTTCAGGTCCTGCAGAAATATCGTAGGTCAGATCGTTCTCGAGATCATGGAAGAAAACCGACAGGTTCACCTCATAGACCCCATCCTCCTCGAACTCGATCTCATCCTGCATATCGTTGTAGGGTGGAATGTCAAATACAAAGAACAGATCGTTGTTCTCGTCGATGTTGATGTTCTCTTCCAGCATATACACGACAGGAACGTCGTTCGGAACGACAAGGTCGAGATCGAAGTAATGGATAGTTTGTCCTGTCTCGAAAATCGAACGTTCGGGCAGGATCATCTGACCCTCACCATCGGGCATATGAAAAGATGAGAACAGGCCTCCTCCGTGATGGTAAGTATTCAGGGTGCAGTCCATGGGGTTGAAAGCTCCATCCTGGAAGGTGAGATTTAGATACCAGCTGACATTGAACAGAGCTTCACCCAGGAGGGTTATTGAACCTGGTTCTATCCTGGAGCTTATCGCGTTCAGGTGAACATCTGCAGTATCCGATCTCAGGTTCACAATATCACCGCTTGCTTCAAGAACCGAATCGAAGACTTCCATGTCGATGCCGTGGACATCCTGGTCAAGGTTGAAAAGAGTGAAAACCGATCCGTCCGTGATCAGGTTCCTCACTGTCACCGTTGAACCGGGATCCGTATTGATGTCCATCCCTGTAGAGAGAGTACCTAACCCGACATCATTCAGGTAGAGGCCATGGACGGGTCCCCAGAGAACGACCCCATTTGAACCCGGGTCCGCGGGTGATGTCTGATTGACAATGATCCTGTTTATTGTAATATTGCCGCATTCACCACCGCAGCCACCATCGATCCTCAATCCGGTTCCGGAATCAGATGAGAATATTGACCCAACGGTGACATCATGGACATTGCTCAGATGGACGACCTCGTAGGTAACCTCGATCCCCCTGACCCAAAAAATGTCAATAGGACCCGTATTCGATTGGACCAACAGCACATTGTTCATGTATTTCCCGAGAATATAATCAATATCATGTCCACTTCCACCAAATACGGAGACACCGGACCATCCGGTGTCGAAGAGAACGTTCTTCAACCTCACATCGTCTCCCCGGATAACAATATAATTATGACCTCCCGAGAAAGAGGCATTCTGGATGTCGGCGGTTCCGGTATCATTGATAACGATACCGTCCCAGTAGGATCCGAAGGATAGTTTGAAGGTCACCACATCGGAAGCAGCCTCCGACCCCTGAACCAACAATGTCCCCCTGACCCATATCTCCGCCCCATCATACATGCTGATGACCGCCCCATTGCTGATGGTGACGGTCACATTCTCCTCGATCGTGACATCAGAAACAGCAAGGGGGCCTGACCAGGTCTCGTCCGATGTGATCGAACCGTATTTATCGGGTGCTCTTGACGGAGGCTCATCGGCCACCCCTTCATATGCTAACAGAGGCAATAAAGATACCATCACAAGTGCCAGCGCTATTATCAGAGATCTTGTCCACCTCATATCTTGATCCTCCCAATTGGATATGTAAAGACTACGTGATGTTGAGATATAAAAGAATTTCTTATGATCGTATGATAGTACGAACTCCAAACTGGTTTCGAATTTAATAAAAAAAAAAGAAAAAATATGTTCATTTTCCCAGATTATCAACGGACTATCGGAAGCCGTTAAAGTGCCAGCATCCTTTCAAGAGGCGCTTTGTTCCGTTCAATTATCTCCGGGTCCAGCTCGACCGTGGGCCCCATATTCTCAAGTGCCTTCAGAACATCATATAGTGTGATCTTCTTCATATTGGGACAGACGGCAGTTTCCAATCTATGAAAGATCTTACCCGGGACCTCCTTTTCAAGGCGGTGGACAAGGCCCTCCTCTGTACCAACTATGAACTCCTTTCCATCACTCGAGGCCGAGAACCTGATCATTCCCTCTGTGGAAGCTACCTTGTCAGCAAGATCGATGACATCCATCCTGCATTCCGGATGGACCATCACCAGAGCATCAGGATGGTCCTTCTTTGCCTGAAGGATCTGATCAGTGGTTATATCGTTGTGAACATGACAGTATCCGGGCCAGAGATGGACCTTCTTTCCTGGGACCTGGGATTGGACATATGCTCCGAGATTGGAGTCGGGAACGAATATTATCTCATCTTCCTTCAAGGACCTGACCACTTTGACAGCATTTGCAGATGTGCAGCAGATATCCGTATGGGCCTTGATCTCGGCTGTGGAGTTCACATAGGTGACCACCGGAGCACCGGGATGTTCTTCCCTATATGACTGCAGACCTTCGACATCGACCATGTGTGCCATGGGACATTGTGAATCGGGAACAGGATGGATCACCCTCTTTTCGGGTGAGAGGGCCTTGGCGGACTCTGCCATGAAATCAACACCACAGAAAAGAATTGTCGATTGGGTCACGTTCCGGGCCTTCAGGGCAAGAACGAGGGAATCCCCTACGATGTCCGCAATATCCTGGATCTCTGGGACCTGATAATTATGGGCGAGAATGATGACATCCTTTTCTGCAGCGAGGTCCCGGATCCTCTTTTGTACAGAAGACAGGTCTCCCATGAGCGATGCAATAAGGACACGATTATTAATGTTTCGTCATTGGCATGTTAATTAATAGCATTATTAACCAGGTCTTCGTGTTCCCTCACACAATAACGGTAGATCGGACCGATCGGCCCATCCGGAAGATTTGATGATGACGATCGAGAACTGCACAGTTCAATAAATGATTTATAAAACTCTCTCCCATGTATTACCACTGTGATATTCTTTTATCACAGAAGGAGGAGTGATACAATGTCAGTTAAAGTGAAATTGGAGGACGGAGAGATGGAAAGATTTCACAGGTCCTATATCGTGGGATCCCTTGAAACTGTGGGATTGGACCATATAACCGCAAAGGGGATTGCCAAAGATATCGAGAAACATAAGGGAATGACAGAACATGATATCAAAATAAAAATATTTCAAAAACTTGATGAAATAGATCCGAAAATTGCAACCAAGTACAAAGATACAAAAAAGGTCCGTGTGTCCAGTGAGTCAATGCAGGCAGATGGAAACGCCTTGATCCCTGAATTCTTGATGTCCTATCTTGAATTGAGGAACGGTGATAAGATAGATGTTTTTCATGGAAATAAGAACAGCCTTGTTAGAGTAAATGGTCTGAAAGATATGTATCATCATCAGGATCATAATATGATATTCCTCAGTGACAGGGATATGAAGGATATCGATATCAAAGAGAGATCCCTGGTTGCCATCTGCAAACATCAGGAAAGTTAGAATTATCGGAATCGAAATACCATCGAAGGATCTTGCAAGTATCAAAGTTCAATATTATTGTAAAGATCGGTATCATGGTGAATGATCCTTTGATCTCTCCTGTCATCTGCATTTTTCTTCATCACAGGTCCATTAGATAAAAAGGACCTCGCCATTACCCTTATTCTCGCCGAAAGAGGTAAAATCTAAATGGTGAAAAGGTGTTACCGGAAATTGCTGGAAAAGGCAAATCAGATTGGGGAGAAATGAAATATCTACTATGACGAAAGAAGAAAAGGTATTCTTAATTTCACGGGAAGAGATCATTAAGAGAAAAAGATTGGAGGGATATAATGTCAGATGATAGCTATGATCCTACAGCAGGGTATACTCCTGTAAAAAATTTCGATCTTCAAACAGGTGAATTGAAAAAGAATAGTGTGATCATTGATACAGTTCCTAACGATAGTATTTTTCTAAGAAGACCGGGAATTGCAATAATCTTCATCATTTACATGTTATTAGCTGGTGGAGTGATCGCTTTTTGTCTATACCAATATTACATGGCAACAAATTGGATAACTGCAAATTCATATCGTGATGTGATTTTCTATGTAACGATCCCGTTACCATTATTCACAATTGGATTTATTCTTTCAATGGTGAAACTAATAAAACCTGCAATTGGGGTATTCATAGTATCGCTTGTATTATCAGTTTTGACTCTCAATCTCCCGACTGCATTCTTTATTGGAATTTGTCTCATTCTTTGCTTTCAACTTAATAAAAGAAAGAAAGAAGGATTGAAAATTTAGATAATACGTGAATATTTATAATATTGGAGTGAACCCCCAAAGTGATACAACCAGTTAAGCAACAAGAACACCATTCAAGCATTGCAGGAGATCTCGGAAAGGATTTCCTGAAATGGACGGAAAAGGGAAAATTTTTAGACTTGAATATTTTTCAATAAGACTGTAAAAATGGAATGATTCTGCAATTATAATATATAGAGCATATTACCATGGTGTTACCATGGTGATATATTGACTGCAATTAACGTAAAGATAACCAATCGAATGGATTCCAAAATAGAAGAATTTCTTGAAACCCACCCGTACTACATGAACAAGAGTGAAATGGTTCGTGATGCAATAAGACATCTGATCGAAGATGAAAATCGCTTATCCGAAGAAACTCTAAGGATGATCAAAGAAGGAAAAATGCAGGTTGATAAGGGAATTGGAACATCACTGGAAGAAGTAGAGCAGGAACTAGATGACTGAAATATTATTCACCGATCCTGCTCTTAACCAATATAGAAATTTGGAAAGAGAAACCCGAAAAAGGATCAATACCAAGTTGAAAATGATTAAGGAATGGCCGGATCACCATCTCAAACCACTAAAAGGATATCCATATTTCAGCCTAAGAATTGGTGATTACAGAGCCATCATAGACTGGAGAAGGGACAGAGATGAATTATGGGTTGTAGCAGTAGGTCATCGAAGAAATATATACGAAAGAGAACTATAAAATATATTATCATACTCCAAGAGAGAAAAGAATAAAAGAAGGGGAGGAGTTTCCCAGATTGGACGGAAAAGGCAATTCAGGAGATTGAATTGAAAATGGAGCTGTGATCCTATAAATATGAAATTCTTTTTGATATTCATATGGAGTGTTTCCGTTTCTCTAGGGCTCGGCTTATCTTTAATTGTAGGTGTAGTATTAGGTCTAAATGATGTAATGTTAGCTATCATATTGATGGGCTATCTTGCTTTTGCCTTCTCTATTGCAATAATTGTTGGGAATA
>JAUVCN010000090.1 GCA_030595715.1 Thermoplasmatales archaeon | reverse complement strand
AGGTCCTTGAACAATTGGATTTGAATCCGTCATGGTCTCCAAATCGATTGGCCAAAGAATTCATAGATATCGAGTATACCTTTTCAAGAGATGGGAATTCCACACCTCCATGGAATATCTCCGATTGGAACGGTCAGGAACGTTTAACGTTTTCAAATATGAACAACACATATATTGCAACAACAAACCTCTACAATGAAATGGCAACAATGAACACTGCAATTCAAAATGGAGTGAGTACCGATAACTGGTACAATCAAACACTTTTAGGAGCCATATTCTATACTGATCTTTACACCAATGGCTTTGATTACACCCAGATGGATTATTATTACTTCTTGGAATGCTGGAATAAAGGAAGTGGACCCAATGATGGCATCTTTTCGGTCTTACAGAACTCATCCAAGAATATTAGTGGGATATTGTACAATGCCAATCCGGGTCAGAGGGGAATAGAATATGAAAAACATGATCTGAACACATTCAACAAGACCAAGGGCATTGCGATCTACTGTCCGGATACGACGGGGGTTTGGTTATCAGCAAAACCAAATTATCAGAATTCCTTTATAGATAAGCAGACTGGATGGGGACATGTTGTCGAATCCATTCTTGCAGCAAGAGGAACATGAGACAATATTATAAAAATAAGTAATATACACTCCATATTGATAGAAAAGGTGGTCAAATGAACGGAAACATATCGGTCTTGATGGTGTCAATGATGATCTTCTTATCATTTGGAGATATTGTTTCCGTTCGTGAGGATCTTCCAGAAGGAGAGGGATATATTGGTCCAACCTATTCCTCTTCATTTATTTTCGGGGATTCTTATTACAACGATACAACTGCCTACATAGAATCGAATATTTCAGTGGAAAGTGGTGAAAGACTGGTGTTCAACAATTCCACGGTAATGTTCAACTGTTCATATGATGGGGCAATAACCATCCATGTGAAAATCGGTGGATCCATTCTAATCAACCATTCATTTCTGACCATCAATCGAACAGGTGATTTCTCGAACAATCATGGATTCAATTATTTGATCAGAGTGGACTATGGAGGTTCCATTTCGATCCAGGACAGCAATATGTCATATGCAGGATTCGCTGATGGAGACAGTAGCGGCATATCAACCAGATGTGATGATCCAAAGTTTGTCAATACAACATTTTTCAGATGCTATAATGGATTATTTATTAATTCTGACGATGATTACATAGATAGAGTGCTTGTTGATAATTGTACCTTTACTAATCTTGAGAGAAACGGAATTCAATTCACCGGTTCAAAAGATTTTTTTTACACAAAAATAATAAATTCAACATTCTTCAACATCAATGATTCTGCTATCAAATTTGGAACATATGAACATCACGGTTATCCCTCAAATCAATATTTTTTATTTGATAATAATATAATGATCAATTGTAATTATGGAATATATAAAATGGACATTTACAATGGTGGTAGGATATCCGATTCCATGTTCATCAATTGTTCACTTCTATCTATTATGTCATATAGTACATTAGAAAAAATAACAATTAAACAAAATATTTTCAAGAACTCGGAAATGGGAATAAATATTTCGTCAATTTACTATTCAAATATCTGCAATAATATATTCAATAAATGCACTAAAAGTATATTTATTGATCATTCACCTTATGGTATTTCTAATAATATTATAAATAATAGCATCAATAATTCCAAAATTGGAATTGACATATTTGCAGCAAATTTCATGGTTTCAAATAACACGATCAACAATTGCAGTAAATATGGCATCAATCTGAATAATCGAGAACATTTCTATGCTTTTAAGAACAATAAGATTGTCAATAATATCTTAGATAACAATTCCATCGCCATACATTTCAAGACAACGGATGATGACCTGATAGAAAACAATACCATAACAAATTCTAATTATGGCATTTATTCGGATAATTCCATAATATTGAATATCCGAAACAATAACATCACAGGGTGTCAACATTCCATCAGGGCACTCAATGGAAACAGATTGAAACTCTCAAACAATTATCTTTCAGGAACCGGAAAAGGTGTCTGGATGTCTTCCTGCGAATCTGTGAACCTTTCGTCAAATTATATAGAAAACCATCAGATAGGTCTGACCATGGACGATTCCAACGGGGTTACGGTTATAATGAACACGTTCGAAGATCACGAAAACGGTATTATTGTTGACAGCAGGACAAGGAACCTTGTTGTTTCAAAGAACAGCTTTCTTGATAACGATATCCATGCATTCGATGATGGCGGTCATCAATGGGACCTGAACGGTTATGGGAACTATTGGGCAGGTCTGCCCGATTATCACGATTGGGATGGTGACGGGATCGTAGATGAACCAGTTCACATTGATGAAAACAGTATTGATAATTTTCCTTTGATCGTCCCATGGGGCCAGCCCTGGAACAGGAAGATCGAACTCGGTTTCATCACCGGTGAGAGATGGGTCGAAGCTACGAAATGGTGCAACTTCACTTTTACAGCAACCGATCCGGATGATGATCTTCCTTTATTTGAACTTGAATGGGATCGGGATATTTTATTCAACTTCAACAATCAGACCGGCTCGTTCTCGTATCCATCCATCGAGAAAGATGTCGGAAGGATCGAATTCACCGTAACTGTCTTTGATCAGAATGGAACACGGGATAACGGATCGTTCGCCATCAATGTTATAGCAGAGAATTTTCCTCCGATCGTTCAACCCATCGACCCGATCAGAGCTTATCCGGGAGAACTTATCATAACGAAATTGAACAGCTCGGATCCGAATGGTGATCGGGTCACGATCCGGGTCAATGAAACAGATACACCTTTTCAATTAAACATTAACCAGGACGGATACCTGACTTTCAGGGCGAAGGAAGAGCATACTGGTGTTTTTCACGCTTCATTGAAATTCTCGGACAATAATGGATCATACACCTTCTTGGCGATCGAGATAGAGATCCTACCATTCAACATACCTCCAAATGTCCCCACTATCCAGGACCTGATAGCCTTCATTGGTGAGACATTTGAATATCAGGTCCATGTAATAGACCCCAATCCGGATATTATTTCATTCTCCATCAACTACACAGGGGATTCTGACCATTCAATTGATCATGCCGGACTGATAAGGATCATTCCAGTGGCTATCGATGCAGGTGATCAGACCGTATCCATCATTGTCTCTGACAACAACGGATCCATTGTTGCGGTTGAATTCCAGCTTCGTGTGAAATACCGGAACGCCCCTCCCACTGGCCCGTCATCTTTCGGGATGCTTGTCCATGCCGGAGATATATATCAACAAATAATTCCTGTTTCAGATCCGGATGGTGATCATCTAACAGTTCATGTTCAGAATGATCTACCTGATTGGCTACACATCAATGATATTCTGTTGTTTACCCTGACACCTACCCTGAAAGAAATTGGCGTCCATGTTTTCGATCTGAATATATCCGATGGAAAGGGTGGTTATCTTGATCTACACCTGGAAATTGAGATCGTTGCAGGTAAAGCACCATCACTCCTGATAAGTGACTCCATAGAAATGTTTGAACGAGAAATTACAACTGTGTTCCTTGAAACCGATTATAATGGAAACGGTTCTCTGACATTTGGATTGGATGACGATGTCGATTGGATTACACTAAATGGAAATGAATTGATGATTTCCCCAAATGACGGTGACCACGGTTCATATTCTATCAACATCCTGGTCTCGATCCTTGGTGGCACTTCTACTACATGTGAAATCGCGATCGATGTGGATATGAACCTAACAACTCTTGAATGTTTGATCGTTCTGGACCCGCAAAGGGAACAATATGATGTGGGAGATCAGATCTCATTTGAAATTACTTTCAGCGGTTACGATGCTGAACTGCAATTCATATTGATCGTTCTTAAGGATGGTTTCGAGATCGATCGGATCGATGGAAACAAGGGAAGATTGGAATTCAACGATAGCGGCTTATACGAGCTGAAACTGGAAATCGAAGGATACGGACCTATGGCTAAAATGATATCGTTCCAGGTGAACAATGATTCTGATGGGAAAACAGGAATTTCTCCTGCAATTATTATAATTTTAATGATCCTTATCCTGATTATATTTGCAGTTTTCCTCCTCGTCTATCTTCAAATCAGGAAAAAGAAGAAGGATTCAATGGGAGATATGAGAATTGATAACAATTCTTTAGAGAACACGGGGATGGGGTTGAAAGAGGAACCCCTCGATCAGACTGATGGAACCACCGATAGTGTCGTGAAAATATAATGTTGTAACACGAATATTAGGTCTAACAATTATTTGGTCATGACAATAGTATCTAGCAACGTTTAAGAACGATTACAATATTAGCGCCAAAAAGGAGGACCTAAAACATGTCTTCAGAAAGTCGATGCTCGTCCTGTGGAATTCCACTCAAGGGTGAAAAATCAGTGGATTTCAAATGTCCATCTTGTGCAAACGTAGTAATGGGAAGGTGTGGGAATTGCAGGGACCAGTCTGCAAAGTACATCTGTCCGGAATGCGGTTTTCAGGGCCCGTAGGAGGAATTCCGATGGGAGAAGTGCTAATAAAATACAAAGTGATGCCCAAGGGTCCCGAAGTGGACCTCAAGGCGATCGCAGAGAAGTTCGCCGGATACATTCCGGACCACGGAAGGCTCTCCGTTTCCGAGATCAAGCCAGCCTTCTTCGGCATGAACATGCTCGAATGGGGTGTTGTCCTTGATGATAAGAAGGGCGGCGGTGAGGAGCTTGAGAACAAGATGAGGGAAACGGAGGGTGTAAGCTCTCTTGAGGTCCTCGAAATGGGACTTCTTTGAGCATGACACTCAAGGGTAAGGTTCCATTGCACAATACGGAGGACCCCGAAAAGATCAGGTCCTCCATATTGAATATTTTTCCTTCCGCAGAGATCGAACTGAAAGATGAGGATATTCGATTCACGGTGGAGGATAACTCAAACTTCCTGGAGATCCTCGATGACCTCCAGATCAGGGACACGGTGGTTTCCATTCTTGATCGGAGCCTTGATGGAGATAGGACCGAATTCTTCCTGAACAAACAGGCGGCCTTTGTTGGGAAGGTGAACTTCACCGATGGGAATTCCACACTTGGCGATATCAGGGTCATTGTGGATGGTGGTGCCGTGGACCTGATCGAGAAAATTCGACCGGAACCTTTCTGAATATGGTTTTGGACATTCTGGTTCAACACCACTTATATACTGTTCAACACAATGATTGTTCAATGGGAGGCAGAGCTTTCATTTCTGCATTCGCGCTTTTATCGATCTCGGTTATGGTATTGATGATCATCCCTCCCGGGAATGATGGTGCTTCACCTCTTCCCCAGATCATAGAATTCGAGGATGAAATGGTGTTCATATCCGTTGGTCCGGATGATGAGAGGACCATAACGATCAATGCTACGGTCAGGTCCCTGAATAACAGGAACACTGTCTACATGATCGAGTCCGTTATCGAGAATGGGAATTTCTGGACAGCTGATCATCAGGACGAGATATACCTTGAACCATTCGAGGAATGGGTTTTCGAGATCTTAGTAACAGCCCCCGTTGGAGAACCAGTGGACAAAGAGGTTGAACTGACCATAAAAGCTACCTCTGACACGGAGATCGCGTACGGATCCGACTCGGTAAAGATCAGGGTGCTTCCGTATCTTTCATCATCGATCGACACAGGAACCGAATATCTTCTTGATATGCCCCTTGCTGGTGACCTCCCTGTTGAATTGGTAAATACCGGTAATTCAAGATCGGTTATGGGAATAAGGGTGGAAAATAGTGAAATGGGCATCCAATATTTGGAACAGAGGATGATCGAACCCGGTGCGTCATCTCGATTTATGATTGATTACAGTATGCCTGGAAGTTCGAATGATATCGTAATCGATCTTCAACCCTTTTCGGGTGACGTCATGGGCGATGGATCGGAGGTTCGTTTCATCAGGGATGGTGATATCCTTCACATTCTTTTTGGAAGAGGTCCGTTCCTTATTCTGTTACCCGGACCTCTGGATGTCGGTTCTGTGAAAGTTATGTCACTTGGTGGGGAGATCTCGGATATCTGGGTGGAACCAATGGACATCGGAGATGATACGAAGATCACAAGTGAAGGAACCGCTCCGGTCCCCTCACTGGAAAGGAGGGATATCTCCATTTTTGGAGAGGGTTTCACAGGTAGCAAGACCCTGATATTGCAGGCACATGGATACCATGCAGGATACAGGATATCCTCGAATCCATTACTTGTGATAGTGGAAGGAAAAGAAGAAAAGGACGGAGGAATACCAAAGGTGACATTGATGTATGCCGGCGGAGGCGCTTCGGCCTTGATGGCGACGTTCGTTGGCACTTTTGCTTATTTATATTCAGCCTCCGAAGTATTCAAGTACAAATGGCTTCTGATAGCATTCATACCCATGTATTCAACCATACATCGAGAGAAGGTCCTGGACCATTTCTTCAGAGGTAGATTGTTCGAATATATCAAGGAGAACCCAGGCGTGACCTTCACCGGGATAAAGGAGCACTTCGAGGTCAACAACGGGACGCTCACCTACCATCTTCATAAATTGGAGAAAGAGGAATTGATCGCACATCGGAACATCGGGAAGTACAAGTTATTCTATGCGGACGGGGTCCGTGTTAAAGGCGTTGAGGCGGTGATTTCATCCATTGACAGGGAGATAATCTCCATGATCTCGCATAATCCCGGTGTCACATCGAAACAGCTGGCACTTCTTGTTTCGAATGGAAGGTCCGAGAGGACGTTTTCCAGGCATATCAAGCAGCTTGAGAGGAAGGGATTCATTGTCACAGAGAGAAAGGATGGAAAAAGGATCCTATTCCTCACAGGAGACCTTGAACGGGTCCTTATCCCGAAGAAAGGTGTGGTTGAAGTTTCCGAGATGACGCAATTGGACCTATGAGACCACACCCTTCGGAATAGACAATTTAAAATATTGGTTTATTATTCATCGGTTCCTGGTCATGCCGCAGTAGCTCAGCTGGCTAGAGCGTACGACTGTTAATCGTAAGGTCATCGGTTCGAATCCGCTCTGCGGCGCCATTTTAATTTCCATCAATTTTATGAAGATTAAGCCGCATAGCGGGTTCTAATGAAGTCCTTCAAACATTGCAAAGGATATCGCAATGTTCGAAGGTACGCGTAATCCTGCAGGGATTAGGCTGTATCACAGATACCAACTGCACCAATAACACAGGTTGGTGTCTGTGCAGACAAGATCTCTGATCTTGGCGATGCGAATCCGCTCTACTGTTTATTTTATTTCTAAGCTCTGCGGCGCCATTTTATTTTACTATGAAAATTGTGTATTTTAATTATCTGCGATTTTCATAGTCCCGCACAACAGTGAAGATTAATTGACGATCTGTTGTGCTGGGTCTCGAAATTGCAGGTTTTTACATTATTAACGTGAGCAATTTACGAGTTCAATTTTATGAAGATTAAGCCGCATATTTTCGATCGAATGATCCCTATCGGATGTTCAAACCTTTTTGATCAGGTCGATGATCAGGTTCTCGGGGGCAGCACCTTCCTGATGATGATCATCATTGATCACGGTCCTCGGGACTCCCATCACCTTGTATCTCTGTGAAAGTTCCGGAAATTCCTGAGCTTCCACCATGTCAGCGGTGATCCTGTCGTTCATCATTGCCATATGGTGGGCCAGCACAACCGCACGGGGGCAATATGGACAGGTTGGAGTTACGAATACCTGAAGGTGGACATCCTTATCGAGTCCCTTCAGATACTCCTGTGCATCGTCAGAAAGACCAACGGTCCCTATTGAAATGGTCAGGATGGAATCGAGGAGGGATGTGAACTCATATCCTGCAGGTATCCCAAAGAATCTGACACCCATATAGGTATTATCTTCCTTGGTTCCCTTGAAAGGAATGATTGCAGGGACCTTATCAACTCCATATCTTTCAGCGGTTTCCTTATTGGATCCTGCATCGATCTCCTCGAAAGATATCTTGTCCCCCAGTTGTGAAAGTTCATCCACGATCAATTTGGTGTCCGCACACGTCGAGCAGTTCTCCTTCTCGGTGAATACCATCATATGGACCGGGCCATCCATCTCAAGAAGCGATTCTTTCACCTTGCTCTTTGTATCATCATCCATTAGCGCCATTGACAGATCTCCTTGAATCTATCTGAGACCAACGATCACTACATAATAACGTTTGTGCAAAAATCACGCAAAGACGCAGGATCATTCCCTGGTCCAGATGTCATCCGGGAGTTCGTTATAAACCTCTTCTTCGGTGAGAAGGCCACCATTATGCCCGCAGATGCCGTCCGGATAACCGTCTGTGAGATCAGAAATGAATTTCTTCTTGAGGGTCCAGTAATTGATCCTCCATTCCCTTCCGTCATACAGAGTGGTTTCCTCTCTTTCGGTCTTGAGGATGCCGAGGTCCTCAAGCATATAGAAGATATCTCGATCATCGGTCTTCAGCATATTATCAATGATCCGTTCTCCGTATCCGAAGAAGTTCAGAACGTGCTCGGCCATTTCCTCGGCCACATTGCATTCTATCGTTCCTTCAATGTTCTTCTGATTGAATGAGGATTGGATGGCTTTGGCAAGAACATACCTTGAGACCACATCGTCCCTTCTTCCCGGAAAACTGAACGCATTGCCTTGTTGTGGTACATCCTTATTTATGGGCATGATGGTCACTCCGGGGATCCTGAAACCCTGAACAGGGGGGATAATTGATTGGACCATATATAAGATTGGCCCGAATTGTCCCTTCATTTTTGTCTCAACACTCACAACAAAGGGTTTTTATCTGTCCCTCCTGTTCATCATACGAGGTTGAGTGCCTTGAGATCTTTAGAGGTCAGCGAGAGAACCGTAAGGTTTTCTGTAATGGTTTTTTCAATATTGGGCGTGGGTGTGTTGTTCCTGATGGCCAACTTCACAGATGTGGAGGAGGTCCCCATCTCGGGACTTTCCGATCATGAAGGCGAGATGATCTCCACCCGCGGTATGGTGGTAGGGCATCACTTGCGATCTTCAGGCTCCTCGCGTCTCCTCCTGGTGGATAATGGAACGACCGTGGAGGTTTACATTGAAAGATCGGACCTCAAGATGGACCCCGGTCAAACAGTGAAGGTCAAAGGGGATGTCTTCGAGACCGGCGGTTCATATTCCATAACCCTCCAATCTGATAATGGCTTGGAGAAATTGGAGGGTTCTGAACCAGTACCATTTGAGAAGGACCTTAAACCTTGGACCCCGGTTGATTTCGAAGGGATCATTGCATCCACCTCGGGTTCGGGTTGGTCCGAGGTCAAAATGACGATCGTGGTGGAACTGGAAACTGGACCATTTTTCCTTTCAATGGAAACAATGTACGGATATTCTGATATCCGGTCTGGAGATACAATACATGTTGGCGGATTGACATGGGATGATGGAACGGTACATTGCTATGGTGAGTTTTCATTGGAATTACTATTTCGACCGGAATCTGCGACCTCATCTCTGTTAAGCGTTCTGGATCGCCTTTCGAATTCACCAGCTGACATACCCACTGGAAAGATGGACCTCAGAGGATATCTCAAATATGAACCGACGTACACCTCGTTGTATATCAGCGATGAACCGCAGGGTTCCTCTGTATCCATCAAGGTAACGATACCTGAAAAGGATCCATTGATCCATATGGGGGATCTTATTAGCCTTGTAAACACGACCTTCTTCTGGGACCCCAATGGTTTGAGGTATGTTCTGATGTCAGAGCATGTAGAGGTGATCGCATCCCATGGTCCATGGTATCTGAAGATGGACAATCTAGATCATGGTCTGTCCTCTTATGAAAATGCAGAGGCGGTGATCGAAGGTGATGTGATATCAGGATCTGACAGGAGGTATCTTGTTGATGGGGATTCGAGAGTGGAACTCAGATGGGACCTTGAGATCCCCATGGGGGGTGAGAGGACCTTTCTGGGAATTGTACGAATGGACCATTTGAACAACACCTATTATCTCGATATCACGGAGGAGATAGGTTGATGGAGACATTGTTCCTCATAATAATTGCATCCCTGTTCGGAACTTCACTGGGGGTCTTGACCGGACTGATACCAGGTCTTCATGTGAACAATGTTGCGATCATACTACTTTCCATGTCCCCTGTTGCTGCAGGAGTACTGATATCAACATTTGGGATAGGAACCTACACTGTTCTTCTGATGGTGTCTGCATCTATCGTTGCAACTTCGATGGCCCACACATTCCTTGATTTCATTCCATCGACATTTCTTGGAGCTCCTGAACCGGAGACAGCCCTGTCTGTTCTACCTGCGCATGGAATGCTGATGGAAGGGAACGGTTACAGAGCTATATTCCTTTCAGCTGTCGGAAGCTTTGGTGCAATTTTGATCGGTTGTATGTTATTGATCCCTTACAGGATGATGGTCAACGAACCGATCAATGGATACGAGATATTGAAGGAATATATGGTCTGGGTCCTCATCGGCGTTGTTGTCATCATGCTGGTAACAGAGACTTCCGAGATCCCCTATGAACGAAGGAGGGCTGAAGGAGGTTCCATTAAATGGGAAAAAGGCCCCCTCTCAAGGACCATTGGTGTGATCCTGGCTCTCTGCCTTTTTCTTCTCTCCGGATGTCTAGGTTGGGCCGGGCTGGATCTGGATGTCAGTTCTCCATTTGGTCTTCCGGCAACCGTTTTGTTCCCCCTTCTCTCCGGTCTTTTCGGAACCGCAACCCTCATCGAGAGCCTCAGGGGAGGAGCAAAGGTTCCGGAGCAGACATTTGATGATGGCAAGATCGATCTCAAAGAAGCTGCAGGATCGATCACAAGTGGTGGGATAGCCGGTTCTGTGGTTGGGTTCCTTCCGGGAATGAGCGGTGGTGTGGCAACTATTATCGCCATGCTCTTTCGAAAGGATCCGAAATCATCATCTGTGATCTTGACCCTCTCGGCGATCAATACTGCCAATTCTTTCTTTGTTCTTTCTGCACTATTCCTGATCCTCAGACCAAGGTCCGGAGCTGCTATCGTGGTAAACGAACTGATCGATGCAAGAAAATGGAATGGGATGCTACCCCCTCATGACCTTTCACTGCTGCTGATATCTGCGTTGATAGCTTCCTGTCTTGGATTCTTTCTTACACTGGCATTGGGAAAGAAACTGGCCAATATCCTGCCAAAACTTCCCTATTCAAAATTGGTGCTGGGTATTATTTTATTCATCGCGGCAATGGTGTTCGTTTTCACTGGACCACTTGGTATCTTCGTATTGATGGTATCAACGGTTGTTGGGATGATAGCTCCAACCATCGGGATCAGGAGATCACATGCAATGGGAGTGTTGCTATTACCGGTCATCCTGATGATCTGGTGATCCATTAATGGGTAGGTGGCCTCACATCCCCTATCTTCCTTGCGGGCACGCCTGCCCATATCTCATAAGGTCTTATGTGGGTATCTTTCGTAACGATGGAATGTGCACCGATAATACATCCATCCCCCAGAACACATCCTGGCATGATCAGGGCTGATTGTCCAATGTCCACCTTGTCACCAATGGTAACATGCTTTAATTTCAGGACGCCTCTTTCACCGACATGACCCAAGATCATCACATCTCCTCCGATGGTTACATATTTTCCTATGGTGATCAGATCGGGATCGTGAAGGAACGTGGAATTGATAAGGGTCCCCTTACCTATCTTCATTCCCATCAATCTGTAAAAGAGGACAATGAGGAATGTTGTCCTTGTGATCTCCAGAAAGAGATTTCGGTTGAAAAGTATCACACCATTGACCACAGACCAGTATCCTGCTACTGGTGAAAGGAATGGATATTCTCCCTCCTTCTGATGTGAGAAAATACCAAGGGTCCATTTGAGAGCGGGTCCGAAGATGATCAGCCCCGATCCGAACAGGATATATGATAATCCAAAACTGGCTCCGAGGGTAAGGACATCTGTAAAAGGAAATGGTGTAAGGCCCTGATAATTCTCCAGCATGTACCTCATGAGATAGATCGGGCCGATCATCGCGAATGTGATCAGGATCACGGCTATCAAGTAGAGAGGTATCCAGGTCATTGTGGATGCTATCTTGAAGAATGTTGGGATCTTCCACCCCTTCTGGCGGTAGATCTCTTCCTGAGATGGAATGGAGTGTTTAATTGTCCCTTTTGGCATGTGGGAGTCCCCGTATATTATTCTTAGTGAGTGATGACAGAATATTAACCTTTTTCACTTGATCAAAGGTGATCACTTTTTGATACGGTCAAGACATGATCTGGCAACTTTGTAGGACTCAACATATTCCTTCTTGATCACAAGGTTCTGGATGGTTTCGATGTCCTTCTTGATGGCGCCTGTATCCTTCCCTTGTATCGATCTTTCCTTCATCTCCAGTCTGATATCGCCAACCAGGGAGAACAGCTTGGATTTTGCGGTCTCCGGATCAATTTCCTCTTCCATTTTATCTACATAGGTCGGTTTCATAACAGAATTTCTTGTCACAACATGTTCTACAATCTCGGGTCCATTTCCGGTCGATCTATGACCAATATTCTTTTCCAGTATCTGTATCTCGGCATTCGCTTCATCAGCCTCTGAATTATTGATCAATTCGGTGATTCGGGATATGGAATCCCGAAGATCATCGACTTC
>JAUVCN010000089.1 GCA_030595715.1 Thermoplasmatales archaeon | reverse complement strand
GACCATGATGCCATGCTCCTCCGAGAATGGATATGCCCATTTCATCATGTCGTACGCTTCCTGTGGGCTTGAGGGGTCGAGCATCGGCATATATGCGGTATAACCGAACCACCTGCCGTCCTGTTTGGACTGGGATGAGTGTGCATGGGGATCATCTGCAAGCAGCATTACCATCCCCTTCTTTACCCCGGTGTAGGCCATCACATAGAGTGCATCAGATGCTACATTGGTCCCGACGCTCTTCATGGATACGAAGGACCTCTGTCCGACCATTGCAGCTCCGGCACCTACCTCCAACGCGACCTTCTCGTTCACGGAGATCTCGCATTTCAGATCGTCCAGCATCTTTGATGCTTTGTCAAATGCAGTCAGGATCTCCACCGTGGGAGAACCCGGATAGGTCGCATACACCTTGACATCCGACTCAAGAGCGGCCCTCACGATAGCTTCATTGGCCAGCATGTAGGCCCTGTCAGGTCCCTTGCTCATAACATATTTGAATGACATATTCTCAACACCTGTTCGATCAGAATATCAGGATCTCGTAACCTTCTTCCATGTAGGAGGCCATGGACGGATGGCCGCTCATCGGTCCGCAGAGTGGAAGGCCTTCTTCCGTTGCGGTTTCCAGGGTTCCCATCTTGTTGGCACATGCCTTGCAAACACAATCGATCAAACCAAGGTCCTTGACCTTTTTAAAAAGATCATGGAGTGGGTGTCCTTCGTTTGTGATCTCCAGTAATAATCTTGTAGCGCTGCCTTCGATCACCAAAGCAACCTCGTAACCTCTGTCCTTCATATCGATAGTGTTCAGAAGGACATGGACAAAACACATCGGATCCCCGTTGAAAGCGAACAATGCTATTTTTTTCATGATAAACCCTGGCGGTATAGGTAATGTGAATATATTAACTTGTCAAGTTCTCTTCTTACAATAGATTCATTCGTTCCTGCCTGAGATCAACTTTTACTTCTTCTTTGATCCTCCATCTCATGTTCAATTATTGATGTTTTCCTTGAAGATGGAAGGTATCATTAAGTATCATTAACCACTCAAACTTAATGATTGCAATCTATCGTAAAGTCTATATTGTTAAAGATGCTTAATGTTTCATGGACATGAATACCTTGCTCTCGATCATCAGAAATGGTGAAAACGAGAAGGTCGAATTCAAAGAGAGGATCACCAGGTCCATCCATCATGAGATCTCCGCAATGACCAATTCCCAGGGCGGGACCATACTTATCGGAGTAAAAGATTCAGGCGAGATACTAGGCACCGAACCCAAAGAGGTACTGGAAATGGTGTCAAGTTCGATCCAATCCATAATTCCCCCTCCGGTCTTGTCCTTCGATAGATGTGTCCTTGATGGTAGAACGGTGATGATCCTGAACATCGAGAAAGGAGAGAACCTGTGTTCCATTGGGGGAGTTGTCCACATACGGATAGGTTCGTCGATAAGACCATTATCCATTCAGGAGATCCTGATGCTCTCATCAGAATTGGGAACATTCGAATGGGATGGAGTCCCATTCATCGATTCGGATCATATCGAGAATGAATATCTGGAACATTTCTTCTCAGCTTTGAGGAGTGTTCGGGGTAATGAAATACCAGTTGAAAGTAGAGAGAGATACCTCAGAAGTAGGGGTGCACTGAAAGATGGAAAACTTACGAACGCCGGGGTGTTGATCTTCCTTGGACCGGATGAATTTCTACCTCAGGTCACCATACGCCTTGTATTCATGGAGGATGGGGCACCCGTGGGAGAATCAAGATTCAATGGACCGGTATGGCGTGCAATAGATGATGCATATGATGCCACCATAAGGGAAACGAGCAAGACCGAGATCCTTGTTGGTGCATCGAGCAAGAAGATCTTCCGGTTCCCACCTAGGATAATAAGGGAAGGTTTGATCAATGCCGTTGCCCACAGAAACTATTCCGTGCAGGCAGATATCCAGATCATCATTGAAAATGGAACCATCACCATTAAGAATCCGGGCGGATTGCTTCCGGGAGTTGACCTGGAAGACCCTGAACATGTCCCAAGGAATCCCTCACTTTGCAACCTTCTGTACGATATGGGTTACATCGAAAGATATGGGCAGGGGATGATAATGATGAGGAGGGAGGCAAAAAAGCAAGATGGACTCGATCTTTCATTCAATGCAAGCTCGAACCGGTTCGAATTGAAGATGCTCAACGATATGAGCGTGAGATTGGACAGGATCGATAAAGATATCCTATCCCACATCGGAGAGGATACAAGCAGCAGCATCCTTTCTGATAGAGTGGGGCTTTCAATTCCTGCCATATTGAAGAGATTGAAGAGGATGGAAAGTATGGATCTGATCAAGAAAACGGGCAGAGGTCCGAATACGCGTTATTCAAGGTCCTGAAAAAATGAATTCCAACACATGGCCATCTGGAAATGAACTCATTTCCTATCTGCCCGATCCTATCCAGATAGTGGTCATTCAAATGTTTTTATCCCGATGAATTGAATATCTCAACCTATCACTCGTTCGATTCCCTGATCATCGAAAGATCATAGTGAAATAAAGATACTGTGAAAATGGTATGACCCTACAATCTTCCATATTTCTTGTGAGCTTGCTCTGCCGTCAGGATGTCAAAAACATATACTCGTTCTTCTGATTTCTCGATCCTGTAAAAGATCCTGTAGCTTCCAACCCTTAGGCGATAGATAACATCGGTAGCACATTGGATCTGTTTCTTATCTCCCCTCCCCTGTCCGGGATATGGCATTTTCAATTCTCTGATCGATCCCTTTATCTCTACTTCTCTTTCGGGAGGAACATCCCTAAGAAGTTCGGGAAGGACCATTACCTTAAAGATCGTCGATGTCAACGAAATCCCCTCTCCTCTCCTCCACTATCTTTTTACTGTATCTTACAAGGTTCTCCCTGTGATGTTCCCTTATCAATCGATCGATCACGGCATTATAATCGTCACCGATATTCCCCAGTTGTTTCAACTGGTCCCTGGTATCGACCATTATTCTGATCGTGGTTGTCTCGGACATTGGCATCATAAGTGTATCTGTATTATACCTTATTATAATTATGTATAATCATTATACATTGGGGTCAGCCTATTGAAGGATATTTTTAAGAATGCATATCGAACGGAATATGCCCCGGGTATCATCAGATGCCATACAGAGGGACCTGGACATCAGATCAACTTGAAACCGTTGTTTATATTTCAAGAACGAATGGAGGACAGATGACCTGAAAAAATTCTTTTCTGATGCATGACCGATTGGAAGAATGTTTTCCATAATAAAATACAACATATTTCAGGTTATTATTTAAAAAAAAGTTCAAGGTACGTATCAGAAACATTTTAATATGTTTCTCATAGCTGAATCCTGCACGAGGTGTGTAGATGATACACAATGGGAGAGAAAGAACGATATCTGTTAGATCCGGCAAGTCAGGGAGATACCCATTCAAGAATTCTTCAAGGGTTATGTCAGCCCTGTTGATCTTGATATTGTTGGGAACATGCTTTTCGATGATCCCAGACAATGGAGAAGCAAACGTGCCTGCTAGCAGGATGGTGGATGGAGGGAAAGGTTCGGTTCACCATGTGAATTTTAGAACCTCTGAACTGCACGACCTGATGATCAACAACGATAATGACGTGGAACTATCCCAAGAAGAAGGTGGGATCACAGAGGAATTCGATAACCTTGGCAATGCGGTATCCACGGAGAACCTGATACCATTATCAGGTGATTCAGAGGCCCAGCACTTCTTCAGGAAAACCTACGGCAGCACAGGTTCGGATCGTTCAGAGAAGTGTATCAGGACCTCGGATGGAGGTTACGTGATCACTGGCTCTGTCTATAATCCATCTACCAGGGATGACCTCTTGTTGATCAAGCTCGACAAGGATGGAGATCATATCTGGAGCAGAGCCTTCGGAGGTATCAACAGTGATACCGGATATGATGTTATAGAAACTTCAGGTGATGGCATTACAGGCAAAGGCCTCATAATAGTCGGCGCAACTTCCTCATTTGGAGAAAAGGATGGGGACGTTTGGCTGTTGAGGACGGATGGTTCCGGTATCGAGGTCTGGAACTTCACCTATGATCTCGGTGGAGCGGAACAGGGCCTGGCATTGGTGGAAACATCCGATGGAGAATTTGTCATCTGCGGAGGTCTGAAGGAAAACACCAACTTCACAAATGACATGATGATGATAATGGTCGAATCGACCGGAGAGGAGATCTGGAATAAAACATTCGGCGGGGATGGCGATCAGATCGGAAGGGATGTCATTACAATGCAGGATGGGAACCTGATGGTCATTGGTGACTCGGAACCTTTCAACGGGATCGAGATGATCACCATATGGAAGGTCGGTACGTCCGGCATCGAGGTCTGGAACCAGACCTACGGTTCACAGCGTATGTGGAACATGGGTTACCGCCTTGAACAAATAGCAGGAGGAGACATCCTTGCATTTGGCCTCCAGATGACCATGCCCGGGTCCGGATTGAGTTTCATCCTGGTCAGGATCAATGATGGAGGCAAAGAGGTCTGGACAAAGACATATACTGGAGGTGGCAACAGCCGACCATCTTCAATGACGGTAAACCAGACAGGCATCACAATGGTGGGATCTTCCAACGGATTCGGGATCGGTGGGGATGATATATACGTGGTAAGGGCGGACCTGTCAGGAAATGAGAAATGGCACACATATTACGGTGGTTCAAGTTCAGATACCGGGGTCGAAGCTGTACCCAGCCCCTATGGATTCTACCTTATCGGGAATTCCCGATCATGGGGCCCGGGGAGCCAGGGGATCTTCCTCCTCAACCTCACTCATGAAGGAGGAGGAAACGAGGGGAAGTTCGTTTCAAAGGACATGCTGGATGGGATCAGCGCAAGTGGATTGAAGAAGATAAGCTACTCCGCTGAATTCTCCTCCAATGCCCGAATGAAAATAAGGTTCTCGAACGATCTGATCAACTGGTTCAGTTCCTCGGGAACACCAAACACATTCACATCACTTTCAAGTGGCAGCGGCATGGTGTCCCTCAAGAACCTCGAAGGAATGAACGAGAGGCTCCATTACGAACTGACCTTCTGCTGTGATATGGGAGAGCCCGCAAAGATCGGATCTTTGACCCTGACCTACCTGTTCAAACCAGAATACGGGTACATGGAAACAACCCCATTCAACTGTGGTGATGAGGAAGTGGATTGGGGTAATACAGGGATGGATACGGATATACCAACCGGAACCTCTGTTGAATTCCATATCAGGACCGGCACCACGACCGGAGAACTTTCCGACTCGGAATACGTGGGACCTGATGGAACGAGCAGCACATCATATTCCGATGGTGATGCTATATGGGACGGTCACGATGGACAGCAGTTAATTCAGATAAAACTGAACCTTTCAACATCCGACATCAGTATCTCCCCGGTCATCCGTTACCTGAACTTCACATATGACAGACCGGGAGATATTCTGGACCACGGTGTGACATATGATTCGGGGAATATCGATGACATCTTCAATTTCACGGTCTCGTTCATTGATCCGGATGACGATGCCCCTGATGATGTCATGGTCGAGATCGATGGTGAGAACCATACCATGCTTCCCGTTGGTTCCGACGAGATCTATTCCGATGGAAGGGAATATTCCCATCTAACGGAACTCACTGCCGGGAACCACAGCTACAGGTTCTTCATCACATACAGGGATATCCTTCTTTCAACCGGGATGAATACGATCGAGGTCACCCCTGGTCCTCTGTTCACAATGGAGGTGCTTTCAGATGTTGAACAAATGACTGCGGATGATGTCCTGAAGTTCTCAGCTTTCGGATATGACAGAGCAGGAAACAGCGTTGAGGTCCTTCCCGAATGGGAAGTGTCAGGAGGGGGGACCATTGACCAAACAGGTAACTTCACAGCTGATACCGTTGGGATATGGACAATCTTTGCGGAGATGACAGGTGTCTCCGGAAGTGCCAACGTAACCGTTACCCACGGAGTGCTTGCCACGATCGAAGTGAACACAGACATCTATACAATTACAGCCGATGAAGCTGTTCAATTGACAGCTGTCGGATTCGATACCGATGGCAACGAGATCGATATAGAACCCGAATGGTCGGTCGATGGTGGAGGGACCATAGATGATACCGGTCTCTTCCAGGGTGATCACACGGGTATGTGGAGGATAGATGTCAGCGTGGGAAGTATCCATGGTTTCGAGATCATCGAGGTTCAGCCCGGGGTGATCAACTATATCGAGATCGATCCCTCTTCGGTGATATTGAACATTTCGGAGACAGTTCAATTCAGCGCAATGGGTTTCGATTCCGACGGGAACGTTGCTTTCCTTGATCCCGGCTGGGCTGTTTCTGGTGGGGGTTCCATGCATTCTTCAGGGTTCTTCATTGCAGAGTCTCCGGGAAACTGGATGGTTTACTGCAACTACTCCGGGGTTTCGGGGGAAGCTGATGTTATCGTGAACACTACCGCGATAGTGGATGATGATGACGATGTTGAGCCAGACAACGATGATGATACGAGCGATAAGGGGACCATGGTAGGACCTATCCTCGGCATCATAGGAGCCCTTGTTCTGATCCTGATCGCGGGAATAGTGGTTTACCTTGTCTTGAAGAAGAAGGAACCGGAAGAAGGACAGGTTCCGGAGGAAGTAGTGGCGCAGTCAACAGAACAGGAACAATATCAGGACCTCTACGGACAGCCGATAGCTTCTCCCCTGATAGCGTCTGTTGACCAGATACAGCCTGTTCAGGATCCGATCACAGTTGACCAGATACAGCCACTTCCGGAGCAGCCTGTTCAGGAGCAGTACCAGAAAGCAGGTGAACAACCAGAACCGATACCGGAGGATGCAGGGGGAGATGAGCCAATAGCTTCGGATCAACCTGAAATACCCGAGGTTCCCGTAGAGGATCAGGTCGAACCACCAGTGGTATAGGATCCATTGGGATCCAATACCGGTTAGATCTCGCAGGAAAATAACCTGGATCCGAAGCTGAAGGTCGCCTCTTCTGGTTTGTACCTCATATGGAGGACCAGAGCTTTGAGGAAGGGACATCAATTCCGTATTTTTCAATGACCTTTTGTAGCTTGAAGGCATGCTCTTTCCCGGGGAAGGATCGGCCATGGTGGAAGAGGAAAAGCTGGTGACAAGATTTTACATCGAAGATGGATTGCATCTATTTTTTGAAAGTACCTTACGAACATCTCTTCTTCCGATCTTGCCTCTGTCACTTCTTCTGACCTTCATATCTTTCATCCTTCCCGGTTCTGAAGATGAAGGAATTGGATACTTCACTGCATTCTTCCTGATGATCTTCCTGATACTGTACCTCTTCATCACTCTTCCAACGGCTCTCTATCTCTGGTCAGGGATCAAAAGGAGGTCACATGTGGACCTGAAGACGGGATCGTTGGAGGTCTACATGGAGGGACATATGGAAGAATACATCGAAAGCAGGATCGATCTCGAAAATATCAGGTCCGTTCATCTTATCAAAGAGGAACGTCTGAAAAAGTTGAAGCGGGATTCCAAACTCTATATGATCGGGATATTACCCAGACCGAAGAGGATCCCGGTCGGCTTCTATCATGCCCTTTCCAGACCGGACGGACTCGTCGCTATCGAGCTATTCCACAGAGTTCCCGTTTACATGTTCCACAAGCACACACTTGACCTCATTCATTCCTGGGGTGGTTCCGACAAAGGAAGATTGACGGACCGTTACCACCGTCTTGTTGCAGACACCTCGGGTCAATCAAGCCGGAGGATCGGTAGCAGCAGACGTAGAGATACTGCCTACGGACCCGTGATCAGAAGGCATATCACTTCTGAGGTTCTGGTAAAGGTCAAGGATCCTGATAAGTTCGTTTCGATCCTATCAGGTATCACGAAGAACAACCCTGTACCTCCTTATGATCCCACGGCGATGGATCAGATCAGATTGAACGAGGAATTTGAAAAAATGGAATTTTAAAACTCTTCAGTTACCGAGGATATCCAGGATCATCATTATTCATTATAGCCGAGTTCAGAGATGCCGTTGAAATGATCGGATAGATCCTGATCCTCTGCTATTTCTATGATTTTGAAGTCAAAGGCATTTATATACCTCTTTGACTCAGATATGATAGATGGATCGGATCGAAAGCTTGATGGAACTCTCACGATCCCTGCTGGGACCCTATACGGAAGATGCAGAGGGACCGCTTCCAATAAGAACCGTTTCCAGGCAGGTCCAGATCCTTTCTTCCGAGCTGATAAAGGACATCTACAGAAAACCGAGAGTGATCATTCTATCCGGATTGAGGGGAGTTGGCAAGACCACAATACTGTTCCAAACCATCAGACACCTTCTTCTAAATGGAATGACCGAAGATGATATTGTATTCTTATCAATGGATAGAGCTTCCTTTTCAGGGAAAAACATCAGGGACCTGGTGGGTGAATACGAGAAGAGCGTTATCAAAAATGGTCTGGTCTCGACAAAACGTGGAATAATATTCATGATCGATGAGGCACCTGGGGGGACATTCCCCCGGAGCTCTGGATGACTACGTTCTTTCCGGAGGTCTTCCATTCTCTATAGGCCATATAGATCCAGATCAACAGCTATATGAGATGATCAGGAGGGTGATCGAAAAGGATGTCCCGCTGATCGGAGAACATGATTCAAGGACGCTGCGATCGATCTCCGCATTGATCGGAATGCTCGCCCCTTCACCGGACATATCATTGAACTCCATATCAAGGGATATCGAGGGACTGAGCATTTCATCGGTAAAGGCGATAGTGGATACTCTGAAGAGGTGCAGACTGATCTTCGAGGTGAATAAGGTTGGAAGCCAAAGTAGTTCCCTCAGGTCAGATACAAGGAAATATTTCTCATCCTCATGCCTTGCAGCCGCTGTCCTTTCATCCATGGGAAGAGATCCAAGGCAATATTTCGGTCAATTGGTAGAAACTGCTGTCGCATCCCTGATCAAAAGAAGTATCTCCAAAGTTAATTCAATGTCCCTTAGATACACAAAAGGCAAGGGTATGGCCGATCTTGTCGTTGCGGATATTGGTGGTCACATATCCATCGAGATCGGATCAGGAAGAAAAGGAGATGTACCTGTTCAGCTGAAGAAAACAATGCGGGAAACATCATCTAAGTTCGGTATTCTGACATGCAATGTTCAGAGACCGGAGCTGGAAAAGGATATCTTGAAGCTTCCATTGAAGGAATTCCTCTGTCTTTGACATATAGGTTCTGAAGAGCTTTTTTTTAATAGGATCGTGGCGATCTGGTAGTTCGCTTACACGCTCCTTCTCATTTCAGGAAAATGTGAATTCGCCCTTCAGATCCTTTGATCATGTTCAGATGACTTCCAACCCTGGGCCGAATTATTGGATTGTCCTTATCTCGATATCATATCCTTGCAGATGGGACAGATGGGGACCTCTTCAACCTTTTCCATATGGTCTTCGATCCATCTCTTTCTCATTTCCCTGTCCAGGAAATCGAAATCATGTTTCTTGAACATCTTCATGGAGTAGCTGTTGATCTCGAACCTCTCGATCAGCTCGATCCATTTGAGCTTCTCTTCCATCATCCGTTTCAGTTCGATCCTCGGGTCCTTGTTCATATATTTCTTTTTGAGGTCCAGTTCCCAGAAACCCTTGCTGTGAACGAAATCGATAACATCTCCGAGTTTGACCTTCAGATCTAATTTGTGATAGGTCCTCCACATCTGATACTGGAAGAACTCATCGAGGTCGGGTATCATCTTCGAGAACTGTTCTTTGTCTGTCTTGATCGTCTGGAATGTGAGATCGAGATAATCCATCCCTTCGTGGGTCTTCTTGAACTTGTTAAAGATAGCCTTCCATGCTTTCACTATCTTTTTATTATCCTTTTCCAGGTCCTTCACCTGGGTCCTGAATGGTACCAGGACCTCTTTGAAGATCCCGTCGATATCCTTCTTGTTCCTCTTGCAGATATAACATTCCGAAGCCATGGTCCGTCCTCCTTTTTGAATCGCCACTGGATATTAAATATTTGTTGTCAGGACCTTTGTGAATAGGAAAAAAGGTTCAGGCCTATGTCATTTCCCGATCTGTTCCAATCGATACAGAAGTGACGGATGGGAACTGATATCTGGACCACCCGGGAAAATAAGTTCCGAATTAATGACCCCCTTCGAATAGAAATCATCGATGAATTTCCTGGAACCCTTGTCGAGATCGAACAACTTCTCCATGAAAGCCCTGGCATTTTTTATTAGATCCTCTGAAGATCTCATCGAACCCTTTCGTACGAACTGTTTCAATTTCATATCCAATATGGCTGGATCAATAGAGTCCAAAGTGGAAAGATCTGGATCCTTTTTATTGGAGTTAATGCAAAAGTATACAGCTGTCATCCTTCGTGCCAGATCGATGTCCATATCCATGCGGCTATACTGCTCGACATCGAAGATATCTCTTGGAAGTTGTCGATCCACACAAGCAATAACTTTCTGAGCACAAAGCTCTTCCAGGGAGTGAGTTGTGATCATTGGCCCCATTGGACCAGAAAAGATCGATCTAAATCTTCTCTTGACCGGAGCCGAGAGCGGTAATCGTTGAATATAATTGATCTCGATCTTCACATGATCCTTGATACCGTTTAATTTTTCATAGCTATACAGGTCTCTGGAGATAATGTAGGAACTACCTTTATTCCGGGTTATGTAACCTAGATCCTTTCCCGTTCTGATAATCTCTTTTTCAATCTCTGCTCTTATTCTCTTCATACCGTCTTTATCCACGGCACCGATGAAATTGAAATCCAGGTCGATAGATAACCTGGGGAGATCAAGGTAAATGAAGTTGAGGGACGTTCCCCCCTTCAAAGCAAGGTTCTCTCTTATGATCTCCTTTTTTGAAAGATGGGAGATTATTCTGGACAGGTGAAATATCTTCTCCAGAAGCTCTCCATCGAAACCGGTTTCGTCTTTGAGCTTCTCGATCTCTCGCCTACTTATCATTCAACTCCCTCCTTATGTTATCAGGAACGATCAGTTCCCATTCTCTGTCCAGCGATCCACCTGTGCTCCTATCAATATAGTATTTATTTGTCCCGGAGAAGGATCCGATATCGTTCTTTATCTTTTCAGACAATTCAACATTATCAATATTCTCAAGAAAATAACCAGTTATCCTTGCTGTCTTTTTATTGTCAAATTTTCTTATATGATCGATAAGTCTTTTCTCATCTATCTCATCTATATTTTTGATCGAATCAATTACTTCTATCCAACCTCCGGATAATAGGGGGCGGTTGATAATATCAAGTAAGGTCCTTTCAAGATCCGAAACTTTTATCTCTTCATTGAAATAGGACCTCGACTCGATACCGAACATTCTTTCCGGATTGACACCAATGAATTTGATGAAGTTGTCGTGATAATCCAGATCCCTTTGATGTATCGGTGATGAGATGTACACTGTATCGGAATATCTGTTGGCCAACCCGTGAATGACGAGAGCAGTGAAATGGGATATGTAGTATGGATCACATAACATTGTAGCGATCATGATAGCATCTTCATGATAGAGCTTCTTGTTCTGAATAATGTTTTCAGGGACCCTTGAAAATAATCCGGGTTTGATCCTCTCCACCGCTCCCTTCTTTACAAGGGAAGATGCGATATTTCGTGCATGGAATTCCGAGATATCGAGTATACATACGATATCCTTGACATTGAATACTCTTCGATCCTTTTCCGCAAGTGAGAAATAAAGCCTCTGTTCCAGTTCAGACATTCCGCCTTTCACAATAGGTTAATAGATGTTCACCAATATAATTATATCCATTATGTTTGTGTGTATGGTATAACCACTTTATCAGAATTATCCTTTTGATCCATTTCAAGGATATTTACCGTTCCGCATGCAATTTATAGTTTCAGGATCTAAAAAAGACAGATGAGAGGGTTGGTGACAGGAACCTACGGTTGTATCATGGATTTTCCTCGATGTCGCAAGGGAGTATGAAACGTATTCAGGTCCTATCGATGCACTCTCGACAAGAGAGTCAGGATGATGTTGGATGGAATTCTCATTAAAATAGTGGAGATGATCCTCTTCGCTACCAACCTAGATCGTTTTCGATAAAACGATTATTAGAGGGAGGGGGATTCCTTCGAAAGTCTTTGTTTCCTGCGGTGGTCCATAATTTTTTTGTTGTTGATACCCATTGACGCTACCATCATCCAGCATACCTGATCCTGTGTGGTCGGTTGGTGGAATATCCTTGTAAAGAATTGAGAAATCGTCTTCTGCCATCTCTATCCCTTGTCGGGAATCGGTATGTTCATTGATAATCCTTTTCTTTTCATCATATTCTCAAAGGACAATTTGAAAATGAAAAAATTGAATGAGAGACAAATGAATCCGCATTATTATTCCATTTGAAAATATGTTAAATAATACCATTGAAACAATAATTTGCAATTTATTAAACAAAACTGCAACATATTAGTTGATATTATAATCTCATGAATAAGTGAATATTTGTTTAAAAAATCCCTTTAATAATCTAAATGGTTTTTATATATTACAACGATCCCATTAACGATGAGATGGAAAAACGGGATACAGGGAAGGTTGATAGGTGATGAGGTACCTCCATCATCTTCCAGAAAGAAACCTCGTAAAATATATCATTCCAAGATCAACAAGGATTATGTCTTGAAGACTATGC
>JAUVCN010000043.1 GCA_030595715.1 Thermoplasmatales archaeon | reverse complement strand
GCATATATACTGCCTTTTATAGCGGAATGACAACTACAGATTATCTTCCCTGGAGTGCATATGTGGCTTACTCCGAGGACAGTGGTTCAACCTGGTCTCGAGCTTTCAGGGTCGACGATGTTCTGCGTGATGGCAATCTATCGAATGATGCAACGGCACAGGCCACTCCCAGACTAGCAGAGGCTCCAAACGGAACACTTTTTTGCGTCTGGTCTGACAACAGGGATTTCACACATACGCAACAGATCAGGATATCATGGACCACGGATGGGGAGAACTTCAGCAGATCTGTCAGGATCGATCCAGAAAAAAGATACCCCAACTTCGATGCACAGAACCCGAGTATAGAAATAAATGATGATGGAAGGATCGTTGTTGCATGGGAGGACAAGAACGAATCGGGATCTTACCTCAATGTTTACAGTTCTTACTCCGATGACGGAGGCAGGACATGGTCCGAGATGATCAGGGTGAATACTGACAATATGCATTCAAGATCACATGAACATACCCGAATGGCAATGCATGGAGATGATGTCTATATCACCTGGCATGATAACAGGGGAGATGGGCAGTATAGACCATACCTTGCGATATCCCATAATGGTGGAAGATCATTCCTTCCGGAAATTGCAATATCGGACGATCTGGAAATGTACAATTCAAGGCAATGGCCTTCTCCGGTCGTTGATGATGTCGGCAACCTCTACATTTCCTGGAGGGATAAGAGGTCAGGATTCGATGAGATATGGCTCGTGAGGTCCACTGACGGAGGGGTCACACTATCAAACAACAAGAGAGTGGCCACTGTCCCCGAGGGATCCGAAGATTGGTTCCCTTCAACTGCTGCAATGGGGAATGGGATCGTTTCCGTTGCATTCCAGAGACGGGTCCCAACAGCAGAATCCAAGGATGAGGGAGAGATCCTTTTCGTCAATTCGACAGATGGTGGTATGACCTGGAACAGATTGATGCGTGTTGATGATACCGACATGAGATGGGATGATCTATCGACCCAGGAAAGACCGGTAATGATCTACGACACATCGGGAAGAGCGGTAGTTGCATGGGCCGATAGTAGAGACAGTCGTAGTGACAATTACTATTCGGATGTCTGGTTCTCGAGACATAGTGGTGACCTATCCGGACCAAATCATCCACCCCAACTGTATGATATCCAATTCCTGGGCGGTTTCTCATTCAATCCAAAAGTTGGATCGTCTGTATCTCCATTCCTGTTCTCATGTAATTATTCCGATGAGGATAACGATAAACCTTTGGAGGGATATCCAAGATTGCATGTCTTCAATGACAGTGCTGGTACCGATCCCCTATTCGATGAACCTGTTATCCTTGAGAAAGCTGAGATCAGGGATTTCGATTACATCAACGGGGCATTATATACCTCAAATGTCCCATTGAACTCCACCGGTGGACAGCTCTACTATCGAATAGAGGTCATAGAGGAGAGGGATCCGGACCCGGTCCTGTCCCCTATCATTACCGGACCGGTCATAGATGCAAATCCACCAAGGATCACCATTAACGAACCCAAAGGCATGTCCTGGATATCCACGAATCGGGTCAGATGTTCTATCCTTGTCGAAGAATTGGAGGGCGCCCATGTCGATATATATTCTATCAAGATTAGAAAATCCACATCGGGCCCGGATCGATTGGACAAGGGGATCAGGATAACCAGCCTGGAGAAGATCGATAACAACACATACAAAGGATATGTTGATATCAGATTGGAAAGTGGAAAGGAGAACTTCATCCAATTCGAAGCAATGGATAGGGTCCGTAATCTGGGGACGTCCGAATTGATCAATGTATGGATCGATGCGTTTGCCCCATATTATACAGGGATCGGACCAAGGGGCACCCAGTTATACGAATCTGTAAACTGCTCAATATACTGGATGGACCGATATCCTGGTTCTACCCTTCCAAACACCGGGATCAATGTTTCATCTATCAAGTATTCATACAAGACCACCTCGGGACCTTATTCGGATTGGCTTACCCCAGACGGTACAGTGGAGATCAACAATGGGACCTTCAGATCCTGGGTCGATCTCGATTTCGAGAATGAGGGTATCTACAATTATATCCGCTGGAAAGCATCGGATAACATCGGGAACATCAGATATACACATGATGACCCCGACCATCCTAGTGGTGGTGTGGAACTCAAGATATTCGTATCCATCCCTGATAATTACCCACCAAGCTTCCGGGGAAGGGCATACCCCAGTGTGGTCGCATCTGCGACCCCGCATTTCCATTGGGATGATGCATTCGACGAGGAGGATGACATCATCTTCTACAGGATAATGATAATGAAGAACGATCTCCAATGGACGAATTGGATAGAACTTGGAGAGAGGACATTCTATGACGTTTCCAACGATGTCATCCTCGATCCGGACTGGTATGTTCTCCGGATCAATGTTACAGATAATATCGGTGGATATGACCTGTATGATCATCAATTCAGGATCATTGATCAGGGAACACCTCCCCCGGATGATATTCCAAGGGCATCCGACATGTATACTTCCGATAGTGATTTCACGATAGAATGGGATGATTCCCCCTCATGGGCATTCATGAACATTACCTACTGGATCAGGATCGGGACAAGGGATTGGAAAGGGGATGTTCTGGATTGGACACCTATTGGATCGGATCCAACATTCTCGATCGAGAACCTTGACCTTGAGGTTGGATTGTATTCGGTCCAGTATATGGCAGAAAACAACGGGAACTTCTCCCGTGTTTCCCAGTCCAAATTGAAGGTGAACGATTACAATATCGAGGTCATCAAACCAGAGGATACATTCAGGTCCTATCGCGGGAAAGGGGATGGTATCCGGACAGAGCTGTATAATTGGGCAAGTTTTACCGACAATGTCACTTTGAAATTAACAGGTGATATAGCAGACAGGGGATGGGCATACATTCTTGTTGATAAGGTTAGAACAGAACCTGATGGAGAGCTGACCGTTCCCGAGCCAGATGTGGTCATGATAACCATATTCCCACCAAGGGAAGCCAAGACCGGAACATATGATCTGACCCTGACCGTTACATCTGAAGATGGTGAGACCATAACCGTCATTGATAATATCACGGTTAAGATCCTTCAGAAACAAGGTGAAGGGATAGGGGGAGAGATCACGGATACACTATACGGACTCATAACGGACGTGTTTCCCTTTCTGAAACCTCTTTCACCAAACCTTGTATCAGGTTTCTTCTTCCTTATCGTTATGATGATCGTTATGACGATCGCTATCATCGGCATCCTCATCTACCGGGCCTCCATAAGAAGCAAGGAAGATGATGATCCATATTCGGAACAGAGAAGACTCTACAAGGAGCTCTATGGCGACGAACCGACGATCGAACAGTTGAAGGATATGAAAGAAGGATCTATTGTTGACGAGGTAATGGGAGATCTTCATGCCAATGAGAAGGAGAAAAGCAAATTCGATGAATCCTTCCTTGACTCCGAGACGAATAGAGATGATACTGAAGAGTGATATTTCACTTTCAAAATACCCCCCATACAAAGTATAAATAGACTATGCATTCATTATCCAGGGGACCGAGTGTACGAAAAGTGTTAACAGGACAAGGAGATCGAATGGGTCGAAAAAAAGGAACGAAGAGGACCCGTAGAAAGGGAAAGAAGATCGATGAAAAGACCAGCTCCCTAGATGTATTCCTTGATGATGATGCGGTCAAGGAGATGAAGACCGCAGAAGACAAAATGACCGATGATCATAAGAAAAGCGAGAACCGGTCCTTGGAGAACGAGAAGGAAACCACATCCGTTTCTTTCGATGTTGAAGAAAATAGGACAGAGCTGGTTCAGGTCGATAAAGATACCCGTCGCTCACCCAGATCCAGGCTGAAGATGTCCACCAACATATCACTTCTTGAGAAGGCAGAAAGAAGAAAGGTGGAGGTCAAGAAAATGACGGAAGGGAAGAGGCATATCAAGACCCCCGCTCCCTTGCCTCCAATGACCGAGATAGATGCGTCCGATATCTCGGCTGTTGAAGTGAAAAAATTCCTGACATCTTTCAGGCGGTCCGTGGAGGAGAAACTGGAAGTGGGGATCTATTTCCACAATGATATGGACGGCTTGAACGGAGCCATAATGGTTTACAATATGATCATGGGTTGGGAGCTGAAGGGGTTGAAGGTGCATTCTTTTCCCCTGGAGTATACGGAACTTGCAAAACTGAAACTTGATGACGGGATTAGTTATATCTTCGTGGATATGGACATGTCGATCACTGGAGACAACATCTTCAGGATCGATCATCATGCAGAAAAGAGGGACCTAAAAGAGATCAATGAACATCTTTTCCTGCTAACTCCCCCGGAAAAGGATTACGAGTATCCGTCGAGTGCAACGGCACTCTGCGGTTATCTGAGCTTTATTTCAGATGGAGGAAGGATGTCTTTCCTCAACTATCTTAAAAAAGGAAATTGGCATGAGGACCCATATAAGAGATTGCTTATCCTTCTTGCATCCGTTTGCGATAACCTGTGGCATCTAAATTTTCTGATAGACATACCCCTGAAAAGATGGATCCCCGATCCGGAGGAGGAGCAGCATCTGATCCTGATCTCGATCTCTGCATCTTTACTGCTCGGAGATGATGAAAGAAGGTCGCAACTTGTGAAGGATTTCTTCAGAGAGGGCGTTTCATCGGATGATTTCCTGAATTCACTTTGCTCTTCATTGACCGGTGCACAAAATATTCTTGATTTCGCAGAGAAGGCATCATCGGAGTCGGAGGTATTCTACAACAAGATCTTTTTCAATATCACTGACACGATCGACAAGACCCTGTACGATATGGAGAGGGATAAGAAACTCCTTAGAGAGCTGGAGAACTCCATGCCCTTAGACATGAAAGGCAATAGAGAGAAGATGATGGAACTGCTCAACACCAAGGGGGACCTCAGAGATGAGCACTGGAGGCGGATAGAGTTCTACGGCAAGGAAATGGAGCGCCTGGAGAGCAAGATCAAGGTAGGGGAGAGAAAGTTGTTGAAGCTCCGGGATGCGAAAACCATGTTCTCCAGTGAGAGCGGTCCAAGATTGTGTGTTGTAATACCCAGACAGGGATCGAAACAGATCAAAGGGATCATTGCTTCGCTCCTCTATTACAAGGGATGGAAGAATGTGGTCATTGAGGAAAGGGGTTCGGAAGCTGCATGGGGAGCAAGAGGATTTTCAAAGAAGACGATCGACGGGTATTTTTCGAACCTTTCAATGGGTTATAAAGAGCTTAAAGATTATCTTTTCATGGAAAAGGTATACAAGGACCTGCCTGAAGGTTTTAAAAAGACCATGAACATCTCCAAGAACATCCAATTCTACAAGACCTACGAAGGTGGAATGGGAGGAAGAGGGCATATCTACGGAGGTTCCCTTCGAGGCAGGGTTCCATGGATGTTCTCTCTCCTGGAAGAATCCGGTGACATGGAGGAGAAGGTAAAGGAGTTGATGAAGCATAAAGAGCTCGGTAATGCCCTTCAGGGGCTCACTGAGGGACAATCTACTGTTTCAACGGCTCAAGCCCTGCGTGCAAAGTTCAAGTCCACAGGGTGGCTTGTAATAAGTCTGGTACCCAGTAAAGAAGGTGCTGATGTGCTCCTTGGCAATTTCAAATTCGGGATCTTACATCTTGTCGGTTACAATGAGAGGTTCCAGGTAGATCTGGAAGAGCAGGAACCGGTGGTCCATATGGATCATGGAAGGTTCGACGTGGTGGATTGATACCCGGAATGCTTGGATCCATTACAGCTCCGGATCATCATGCTTCTGCAAGAGAGTAGCCCACTGTGATCGATGTCCATCCCTCTCCCAAAAAACCGGTACATCTTGATTCGAACCAATGATAATCATCGGAATGCATGGAGTAAAGTGTGATCTGAAGGTCCTGTGGGGTATTCATATGAAGATAGATATCCAGTTGATGCCTCTCGGCATTCTTGTTGAATTCAAATGATCTGAAATACGATGGTTCGGGATCCTCGATCTTCAATGATATGTCGATATCATACTTCAGGGTGATATTCAAGAAGGTCGTTCCATTGATCACTTCAAGGGTCCAATTATTCTTCTCTTCAAGTTCGTATGCGATCTTCGCCATTTCGGGATCATCATTATCGAATCCGTAGATGGGAGCTGGTATCAGAAGATATCCTCTGTTGTATTTTTGGACCCCTTCCACTTTCACATTTATCTCCTGCTCATCGAACCTTGTGAACATACATCCTGTCGAAAGAAGGATGGATATGATCAGGATCGCTGAAAGGATCTGAAGCTTCATCATTTCATATCCAGTCCCTCATTGAATATGAAATTACCTGTCTTTATTTTTCAACATAGATTTCACGTTGACTTGTAAGTTGCTCACGTCAATTAGGTATCAAATCGCAACTTCAAGATCCAGCTATTATGGAAAAGAGATATCGTAAATTGCTTGCGTCGATGTAAAACTCTCTCGCAATTTCGACACCCAGCTCAATTAAATCGTCAATGATAATCTCATTGAGCGGGCCTTGAAATTCGATATTGATTCATGAAAATCAGCAATTTCAAGGTCAAAATTAGACCGATAATAACACAACTCATTGAGCGGACTTTTGTTTTAAAAAACAATTTGACATTGATCAAGAAAACAAAAGATCAAGAAAAACAGTAAGAATCTCGTAACTCACTCACGTCAATTGGGTTTTAACCACGTGAGTTCGAGACCTAGCTAAATTAGATCGAAAATTCTACATCTCATTTAGCTGGCTTTGTTTTTCAACATAGATTCGATATAAAACAAGAAAAACAAAGTGGAACTCGAAAGCCCCACTTTGTTTCTATACTTTTTTTTTTAGATCGGTTCATTCTTCTGCCTGTATGCAATGACACCAAGTGCTATCACAATGATCAGAATGATGAAGATCACGATCCTCCAGTTGATCTCGATCTTCTCCTCGGGTGTTTCTCCCACTGCAACATCATACCAGATCCCCACGTTATCGTAGATGTCCTTCTCCTCAACAGTATTGTAGGGATTGATGAGCACTTCGAATGTGTGGAATGCATCCTCTGTTATGTTATACTCAGTGATGTTGAACCTGACCCTGACAGATCCTGTACCATCCTGCGGGATGTATGGGATCAGCCCTTCTGCCACTACATCACCATCTACCTTCAGGGACACATTGACCTGGGAAGCATCCTTGTACAATGATCTAACAGTGATATTGGCCTCGATCGTCCTGTCGAGGGTAGGATCATCCAATCTCCTGTTGGACAGTTTCAGGTAGCCGGATGGAAGAACCAGATTGGGTTTGACCATGTCAAAGGATACTTCTTCTTTCACTACGTCTCCCTGCCTGTTCTTTCCAACAAAGGTCAGCTTCAGGTTTTCCCTGAACAGCTGGTCCTCGACCGGAACATCGGGTGTGTGTACGGTGATCGCGAACCTTCTCTGACCTCTCGGGGTAAGTGAGACGTTCTCACCATATTCGGAGAATTCAGGGTCACCTTCCCACTCGATCAGCCATCCCTCGATCTCACTTATCTTTGGCAGGATCTGGACATTGACCACATCCTCACCGGAACCGACGTTCTGGACGGTCAGGTTGAACACCCTAGTCTCTCCATATCCAACTCCAAGTATTTCAGGAATGTCGAACGACATTGCAAAGCGATAGGATGGAGGTGTACCAACCTGGACCTGGAATGTGTTCTTGGACCCCATGTCCGATTCGCCTTCGAATTTGAGCGAGTTGGTGAAAGAGGGGTCTTTCGGGGTTGTGATGTTCAACTGCCTGAACACCTTCTCACCTATCTCAAGATAGATATCCTGAGAATCGGGAAGGTCAACTGTCCATCCATCGGGTTTTTCTGCGCTGATAACGGAGACGGTGTACGGTTCATTACCTGCATTTTCGATGTAGTATCTCAGAATGGTCGTATCACTCTGACCCATTTCGATCTCATGTTCGAAATCGTTCACGAGGTTTATATTGAAAGTATATTCCTTTGCTTTCACGAACTCGAGTGAAAGGTCGGAGGGACCTGTTTCATTATTCACGGTCAATCTCCGGGAGATGGAATATTTCATTTCCATGTCATACTCCTCGGCCCAGAAATCAGAAGATATCGAATACTCATAGTAAGGCAGGTCTACCCTGAATGTTGATCCCTGGTATCTTGCTTCTATGGTACTTCTTCCGATGGAGAAGAAGTCAATGGTCCCACTTGTTGTAGGCAGATCGAAAAGGATGTTCCCATCGGTATCCTCATAGAAGAGTGCCCCGGTGAATCTCCTGGCTGGAACGACTGGCCACTCCTGGCCTGATAGATCCTGCCCCATATCCACATTGAGCTCGTTCAGATAGCCCATTGCCGGTTGGCCATCTTGATACCTCATACCGAAAACACCATAGATGCCCGGCGGGAGGACGACATTGAACGATCCATCCGAACCGGTCACTGCGAAGAACTTCGATCCATCGTCCTCGGTGAACGTCAATTCCAGACCAGGTGCGATAGGCTCGCCCTCACCGAGAGATCCATCACCATCCTGATCGAGGAACATGAAACCTTCCACGATCACATCCTCCGGCAGTATGGCAATATCCCTGAAGGCAAGAGGATCATCCAACAGGTCGAACACCCTCAGGTCCTCTCTTGGTTCTGTCATGTATCCCTCAAGGTCAACCGTTACCTGTATCCTATCGAATGGGACCAACATACGATAATCACCATTCACATCGGATTCTGCATAGATAGGGTCATTTCCGGTTTCCATGGGGGTGAAGGTTATGTTCACTCCGGAGATCTTCTCGGTCTGGTGAATGTTCCTGTCATCATTGATGTCGTGGTAGACAGCGCCTTGAAGTTCGATCCATTTCTCCGGTGATATCTCCAACTCAATGGTTCCTTCGAAGATGTCCTCTTCCTCGGCGTATCTATATTCTACCAAGTAACCGCCATCAACCGAGTTATCCTGGGTCTGGAAATGATACACGATCCTATATTGATCGGGGAAAAGGAACAATGAGAAATGTCCATCCTCGCTTATACCAGCAGATGTCCAGAGGTTGCCGTTCTCGAAGTAGAGCTCAGAATCCTTCACACCATCAAAGGAGGGAGTGATATCACCATCCACTGGAATTGCCTCTACAAGCTGATATTCCATTTCTGCCAGGTCATCGTCGACCCTTACGATCTCCCACAACATGTAGTGTGATGCAGGTCTATCGTTATGTGACTCTATGACATAGTCACCAGCGGGAAGATTGAAAGTGAACCTTCCGTTGAAATCCGTCTTTGTTGCATCGAGGGTAACTCTCATTCCCTGTATCGCAAGGATGTTGACGGACATCTCTGCCGGATACCTTATCAGATCGTTCTCCTCGAGGAACATGGTTCCTTTGAAGGTCACCATGTGTTCTGCAACGATCTCTTCAACATGTATCTCACTGCCCGGGGGAACGAACATCGGGTTGAGATAAGAGATGGAATGGGATATTCCATCATTCTCATATTCACGCGATAGTTCAATGAAGTATTCACCAGGAGCGATCTCGGTGTATATCTTACCGTCATTATCCGTTACAAGGGATATTTCCTTATCACCCATGTACGGTTCTGTGGTGATCAATCTTACCTCAAGGTCAGAGATCGAGATGTTGATGCGTTCTTCTTCTCCAAAGTATTGATAGAATACATCGAGTGTCAATGCTCTGGTCTTGGCCTGGAGCATTGCATCCACGCCGTTTACCCCGACATTCAAAGACTCTGCGTCGGCAATGACCTCGACCTCCCTGACGAACCTGTCAAACCCATCAACTTCCACGGCCATCTCGAAATTCCCGGGAGGAAGTTCAATGATGTAATTTCCTTCAATATCTGAAAATGCCTCCAGGGACCCATTTGGATATGTGAACTCGATAACAGCACCCTCGTAACCAAATTCCTGAGGGAATAGGTCTCCGTCCTGAAGAGCATCATCCGAGGTAGTGAACTGTGCATTCCCATCCTTATCCCAGTAGACCTTTCCACTGACATTCACGGTTTTGGGTGTCCACAGGTCAAGCTCAACATCGCTTTCGAAAGCAGATGGTGATATCCTCTGCATGTGGAAGTATGATACATTCGCTTCGGTCCTGATGTCCGCGACCACCCCGTATTCTGCCTTTGGAAGGTAGATGGAATACTCCCCACCCCTCTTCGAGAATGAATGGGCAGTAACACCGTCCGAGATCCTTACGAACCTTATTTCGGTGTTATTGTGCGGGTTATCAACAAGCTTGGTGAGAACACCACTGACCCTGAACCCCGGTTCGAGGACAGGAGTGTAGATCTCATCATCATCCCAGTAAAGGAATGTGGTCCCGAGGTAACTCCAGTAATCTTCCCTCTCGATGGAATGTATCTGAATATCATACTGGGCGACAGGGAGATCCATGAGGACCTCGCCTTTGTCATTTGTGACCCCGGTCCAGCTTCTCGTGACATTATTGCTCATTATGAGGGTGACCACAGCGCCTTTTGCAGGTTTGCCATAGGGGCTGCCATGATCGTAGCTGGATGGATACCTTACCCTGATCAACATCTCATTTCCTGCGACAAGAGTGATATTATTCGTGATCGTCTCACCCTGGCCAATGGAAAGTTTGACGGGATCATGATAGTATATGGTATCATCATATTTCAGCTCGTAGATACCTGGGAAAACCTCCTTGAGGGAGTAGTTCCCCTGGGAATCGGTCATGACGGAGATCTCCTCTCCATCCTGTCCTGTCAGGATCAAAGTTGAATTGGACATCGGGACCCCATTGACCAGGGAAACGAATCCATTGAGTTCCGTTCTATCCAATCTGATATCCCTTGTTCCGGATTCAAGCGGATCCACAACGAAGTCGGATATCAGGATCTCGGATCTCGATCCAAGGTCATATCGAATGTCAAATTTCCCAGGAACAAGGTCTTCAAGGACATAGAATCCATTTTCATCCAGATCGAAGGGACCAAAGATCAGATCATCCTGTTTGGTGTGAATGAAGGTTATTGTTCCCTTTGTGATCAGAGAGTCGGAGCCTTCTGTATAAACGGAGTCATCATCCGTATCCCAGTAAACGTTGCCACCGATCGTCATACCCCTTATCACTAGGTCCTGTTCGACCTCTCCACCATCAACCCGTCTCATTGCCTGATCATCGGATATGGTCAATTTTGTTGAGTTTATGGCGTTCATAGGTTGACCGGTGGACTGGTCCACCTGGAATTGATAAAGCTTATCATACTGGTTCATGAGGTCACCAGTGGATACAAGAAGCGTAACATCACCCGGGGGTGCGATCATCTCGTATTCACCGTTGGTTCCGGTAACGACGTTACCGTGAGGTATGCCATAATCATCCAGGAGAGTGACCCTTACACCAGGAACGCCAATGCCATTCTCGGTCCTTACCCTGCCAGATAATAACGCTCCATGGAAGTATTTGATATAGAACGTCCCCTGCCCGAGACCGGATTTGAGATCTCCTCCATTCTTTTCCCACCTTTTTATCGCGTCCTTGGAAGAAAGAGGGTCATAACTCTCGGGGAACGTAGCGTTGTCATTGTCCAATTCCGAATAATACATCGTTCGATATACCAGTTTGAAGTGGGTCATGTTCCAAGCCTGCATTGCAGGCATGTTCTGGAGTTCCCCGAACATTGCCGGAACAGATTTGCCATCATCCACACCGCCAACATCATCAGGTCCCCAACCGATGTAGGTCCTGTAGAACAACGAGTTATAGAACATGTCAGTGTAGAACATGTCATACTCGACGATCCTGAACTTGTATCCCAGTCTCTCGGCCTCTTCCTGTGCCTTATCCATGCTGATCGGGTTATCGGGATAATCCGTCCAGACAGGGTCCTCGTTGGATCCCCTGGTGTTCTCCTGTGCATATACCTTGTATTCAAGATAATCATCCACGGTCCGATCTGCCAATGTTATCGGTGCATAGAAGATACCGGTATTGGAGGAACTGAACGGGAATAGCCTGTAATCCACAGCGAAATATCTAAGGGATGTATCGGTCTCCTTTGTAATGTCATCGTACAAATTAACGACACCCTCCTCGCCTATGCGAGTGAGCAGGACCCTCGTCGCTGCATACCTGGCATTCTGCCATGTCATGTCGACATAGTTCCCATAGACCTCAGGATTATCCTCCACATCATCAATATAGGAAGCGGAGTTCTGATAGATCCTTTTGACCTCCCAAGCCGACCAGGTCGAGTTCTTGTCATCACCAAGATGTTCAACAAGGATATCCCAGATCTCGCTGGAGAAGTCTGCCTTGTTATCCACGAAATCTCCTTCGAGGATACGAGCGACCATGAGAGATATTGCTTCTGTTTCATTCTGGGAAGCGATCATCGACCCTGTGAAATGGTATCCGTTCTGGAAGTTATCAGCAGCTGTCGGATGCATGCCCAGAAGTAACTGATCGAAACCATAATCCCACCAACTCATGAATCCTGGCCTATCCTCGGGTTCCTGATATTCCCCATCCTGCATCAGGTCCTGTTCAGCTAGCCACTGATATGAATCCATCCAGTACTCGCTGTGAAGAGATGAACCAAATGATCCAAGATATTCATAATCCGGATCGAAGTCACCCTTCATCTCAATGGGGATCGATGCATCGACCGCAAAGAACACGTTGGGCATGATGATCATGAAACCCACTGTCAGGCCAGCGATCACCTTTCTGAACTTGAACCATTCCCTGTTCCTTTTATATTTCATGAAACCGAACAGGCCAAGTGAGATCAGGACCGTTCCTCCGACCGTTATGAGCATATAATTCTCGATAATGGGTCCACTCCAACCCTCGTAGACAATGCCCAGTCCAAAAAGAAGGATCGATATGGCAATGACAGAGTATAGAATGGCCAATGATTCTGCTTTCATCCATTTGACGGCAGTTACAAGGACCCAACCTGCCAGAAGGGCGAAGGCGGGTGTTGCATTGAAATTGAACCTCGTTGCGGACATGGCCATGAATATTGCAACTGCTGTCCAGACAACGATCACAATGTAATCCTTCCTCATGTTCCGGGGGATCTTGACGAATGCCATAACTACCCCTATAAGTGCGAGGAAGAAGGTTCCGGGTCCGAACGTGAATACGATCCTCGAGAGTTCAGGGGCCTGAGCCTCTGCAATGGTATCGTACAGCTTGTTGGATACGAAATAGCCACCACCTGTGAAAAGAAGATCGGCCGTTTCCGGGAATCCAATGCTCAGTATCCCATATGCAGCACCAAGGAAAAGGGCCAGTGTAGGGATAACTATCAACCAGGGAATATCCCTCGTGGGAACAATGAACAGACCCAACATGGTCATGGCCAGGAATATATAGAAACCCTGACTCCAGACAGCGATGGTGAAACTGTAATAATATGGTAATGATAATAGAACGACAAGTCCCATTGCAATATACATCACCATGAACGTTCCGAGGGAATCCTCGTTCCTGAACCTGTGTAGCAAGAGCTGGACCAGATAATAGATCAGCAGGATAGCAAGAACATATCCGTAACCTTGCCATGTGAGAGCGATGATCGTCATGGAAATACCGGTCAAACTTGCATAGAGCATTGCCTGTTTGTTCTCGATGAAATATGTCCTGAAACCCAGTATCACATTGTTCGGCCTTCGCCAATCTGAAATATAATTACGTTCCTTTTGAACGGAGAAGGATTTTGAAAGGAAATACATCGTTAGTACCACAAAGAACACCACGAACGAATCGTGGTCCGTGAAACCCAATGTCGATCTCTCTATGTGTGATGCTGTAATGGCCAGTAATAAGGCAGCCATGATGCCCGCTTTCCTTCCGAATATCTCCTTACCAAGAAGATACATGGGTATGATCGTTATTGCTCCCCAGAAAGTGGGTGCGAACTGGAATACGAACCAGGTGGATGCATTGACATTGAACCCGAAAAGGGGTGAGATTGCGATGCCGGTCAATGCAATGGACCAGTCGAATATCGGGGGTCTTGGATTCCCACCGGACAGGGGATAGTTCAGCAGGTCATCTATCCGTATGTGGTGGTAATCCTCCTGGACGAAGTCAATGACCCTTTTATGATATGAAGGATCATTTCCCACGATATTGGGAGGCCAGGTATTGAAGGAGATCTGATAGTAGAAGAATTCCCTCATGAGAAAGGCCAATACGAAGATGCCGAAGAGGATCAAAACAGTGGTCCTGTTCTGGTCCCACCAGTTCTTGAATCCGCTTTGGACCTTATTCTCCGCAGTAGCCTTATCAGTACCTGGGCCCTGGGGCGTCTTTTTCACAGTATCCTTTGCTGCTTTTTTAGGTTCATGGACCTCCTTGGTCCTGTGAACCTTCTTGGCCTTCGGATCCTTATTACGGGATCTTTTTGACCTTGCCCTGCGAGCCATTTGAACTCACCTGCTGAAACTTAGCACGATATTCTAGCACATGACCGCCTGGATGGCGATACCATATGCTATTGAGATGCGGGAATAAACTTCTCTTACTTATTCGTTTTTGTCAACTTGAGACAAGTGGGACCTCTCTTTGGGTCCATTCGGATCTTTTCCTGACCTGCTCAGAAGAGGTGGAGCAAACAGAAAGATGGCGCTCGACATCAGAATGAACACCTGGAGCATGGGATCGGATTCCAGATAAACACCTATCATCTGGACCCTTGATAGAATGAATATCGTGATCAGCATACCTATGGCCAGTCCCATTGAGATCAGAAGGGGGCCAAGTGAGATCCTTTCGATCCTGTAAGGCCTCGGAAAGAGGACTATCTCCAGTATTGCCACCAGTGGGAGCAATACCAGGATAGTGAAGATAATGATCGAGAATATATTGTTCAGACTTACATCCGATAGATACAGTATCTCCGTTGTATCCTTGAATGTCAAGACCGTATAGGCCAGAACGCCAGCCATACCGATCCATCTTTGATCGAACATCAATGAGATGAGTACCAGCACCAGGGGAAGTGCAAAAAGTGGATTTGGATTCACCAGGATCGTCGACATAAGGGCAAGATACAGGACCAACAGGTACTTGATGAAACGGGTCCTCATTGGCTCAACCTCCTTATGCCGGCGATCACCTTATCACCCCGTTCATTCAGATCTATGTCGATAACCTTAACACCGCCCGCCCTGAGCGATCTTAGAAGTGTCTGCTTCTCCAGGTGATCCTCATACATCATTTCCACGGTCTTGACGGAAATATCCCCGCTGTCGGTGTGATATGGCCATGAAAAAGGGGTGACCAGCACAACCCTGTGATCTCTCTTCAATGATAATTGAAGGGACCTGAGCATCGATGATCTATTTGTTTCCATATCCGAGATGATGATCAATAGCATGCCGGTCTCTTCGGTCATTTCTATGGCCCTCATCGCTTCAAATATCCCTGTAGTTCGATCCCTTGTGAAATCGTTCCTTTCACCCAGCACAAGGAAAGGACCCACCTTTGAGAGGAACTCATTATCATTCTCCTCACCGTGTCGCTCGATCGAACGTGGCATACCCGGATATCCTCCGGTCTCTACTGGATTGGGAAGTTTGAAAAGAGCCATTACCACATCATCCAATTCACACCTGCCAGGAGAAAGATGCTCGATTACTTTGTTCTCATCATATGATATGAACCCTACCGGATGACCATTGGAATCAAGGATGACAGCGGCCTGCAACGCAAGAGCGATGGCATGTTCCAGCTTGGACCTCTGTTTCACCATTTCTCTCATCGGAAGTGATCCGTCTATCATGATCATTGTTGGAAGGTTCGTCTCCTGTTCGAACTCCTTTGTCATCAAACGTGTAAAGCGTGACATGGCTTTCCAGTCAATATCCCTGAACCTGTCACCTGGAATATACTCCCTAATTGTCCTGAAATCGGCGCGATATGTTCTTGTATGCCTCTTGTGAGCAGGCCCCGTTATCTCGAACTGCTTTCTCTTCGACATCAATCTTGCTATCGAGATCTCTTTCTTTGAAGCCCTGACAAAGATCTCCGTTCCTAAGTCCAGTTCGATATCTTTCTCGAAAAGACCTCTCATCTCCTTTATTGTGATCTTGAGGGGAGGGAACCTGAAATATCCCCTTTCCTTCGGAACCATTGAATAAACGATGGAAAGAGGGCGGTCCGGGTTGACCTTTCCTTCAAGGAATCGGTCACCCGATCTCGGAATGAAAGACCGATGCATCCTTTCTGAGATGCTAACGATCGTGGTTTCTCCTGAAGTTACCTTCAGGCGGATCGAGCATATCGAATCCTTGTGGACGATCTCTTCAAGAATGGATCTCTCAACTGTAAGTCCGACCCTCATTACCATTGAATGGAATTCCATCCTGCGATAGGTCAGGAACAGAAGGAATCCGGCTCCCGCTAATGCCAATAGGATGCTCTCGAAGAGGTATGCGGACAGGAATACCAGAACGACCATTCCAACCAGGGCACGGCTGATATTGGTGAATCTGCTTCCCAAAGATCACACCCCCACATTCAAATAATAGAAAATAAGAACGGTCTCTTCATCATATTCGAATAAGCAACGAAGGACCTGTTCCCCATCCGGGAAAAGAAAAGACATGGGTAGAACGTCCAATGAAGAGGTCGAATTGATCGTGACATCAATCCAATATTCCTTTCCATTCTGTACCTCGATAGACCGGTTATCGGGATCTATCTCGATCGGATCACCATCGAAACCAAGGGAGATGGATATCCTGACCGATATCTGTTCATTCAATCTGTTGCGGACACCGAAACCGATCCCTGTCGGGTTCCCCGATAAGGTTTCTCTCGGCAACCCTGATGGATCTCCTTCGATATCGGTTATGTAAAGATCCACACCCCCATCTTCAGATATCCGGAAAGAACCTTCCTCGAAAACCTTTATCCACAGATGCAGGTCTCTGTATTCTTTTTCTCCTCTGAAAAGAAGGAATCTCAATTTGTATGCACCTGTTTCCAGAATGGAAAAATTGCATGGGATCTCAACTGTTCCATCATCGGGAACGATCACCATCATGCTTGGTTGATTGGTCCTGGAGACGGTTACATGTTCGTAACTTGTCATGGTATTGTTGCTGGCTTTAGATGATATGGTCATAACAAGGGTATAGTTCATCTTCTCGTGCTCATGATTACCTATACCGATGATGACAAATTTCTCCTCTTCAAGGAGCATGTTCCTGGGATATTTCTCGGCTTTTCCCGTAGGGCCGAGAACATAGAATTCCGTGAAGGCCTCGCCTTCCCTTGGTACCACGATAATATAAACCAGGAGAGACACTGATGCTATCATCATCACAACAATACCAATGGTGAGAGCCTTGTCCATTATGGAATACTCCTCAGGGACCTTAATGTCGACAATGATCTCGAACCTGTCCTCCACCGGTGTCCTTATCCTTCTTCTTGTGGCAACTACTCCTGTTATCAAGATAAATGAGTATATCGATATCAGAATAGGTATCAATCTGATACCCAGATGATCAGGGGACCAATCATAGGTGTAATTGAGTACAAGTCCTATCAATGGAGTGATAGCGATCGAAAGACCAAGTGATAAGGCGATCCTCTCAAGGTTGTCGAGCCCCTTGCCATCAGGAAGATCATCTTTTGAGGCATCCTCATCTTCCCTCTCTTCAATGAGCTTATCCCACTCCATTTTGGTGATCGGATCTCCTTTGGAATTGAAATATCTCTTCTTTTCCGGGTAAAGGGCAGAAATCAGGACATAACCGGGAAAGAATAAAATGAATGGAAGACCCAAAATGACCCTGAGGGCCTGGACCTCGAATCCGGATATCTCATTTATCAGGATGAAAATCACAAGAAGGGTGGATACACCTATCACCGAAAAAATGTCATACGGCCTTTCCCGTATTTCCACCCTCATATGTTCCACTGAGTCGTATCAATGATTATATCGTTTTTGTCTGTGTAAACCGGATTCAAAGAGGGGTTTCGGTCTCTTTCTGTGGTCTGAATCCCAGACCATAGACCTCGTGAAGGTCAGATATCACCATGAAAGCTTCGGGATCCTCATCGATAACGATCTGCCTGACATTGAAAACAGCCCGCCTGGTAACTACGCAGAAAAGGACCTCTCTCTCATTTCCTGAATAGCCTCCCTGTCCATGAAGAACAGTTATTCCTCTTCCTATCTCCTTCAATATCCTATCCTTGATAATAGACCATTCATCCGAGACGATGTATAGACCTTTGGTGTTCCCAAGTCCTTCAACAATAACGTCGACTGTCTTGGAGGAGACGAATAGAGCAACAAAGCCGACAAGAGCGAATTCGATCCCACCGAAGATGACCGCAGCAAGAGTGATCACAAGGAAATCGAACATCATGAATGCCTGACCGGCCGTGGATATCTGATATTTCACCGCCATCTGGGCGATGATATCGGACCCCCCGGTGGATCCCTGGGCCCTGAACACAAGCCCAAGTCCAGCACCAAGGAGAACACCACCGAATATTGCCGCAAGAAGTGGATCCAGATCCTTCAGGATACTTACGGTTTCCGGATCGCTTAGAAGATATACATCCTTTTTCAGGATCATTCCGTAGACCACCTTGTCGATCATGTCCACCATCAATGAGAACATAACGAATCCATAAAGCGTCCTTATTCCGAACCTTCGACCCAGAACCTTCAACCCCAGAATGAACAACGGAACGTTCAGTATCAACATCGTGACACCTAAAGGAAGGCCAATGGTATTCTTGACAACGATCGATATACCGGATACACCACCAGCTGTTACCTGATATGGGTCGAGGAACCAGAGCAGGCCAAGAGACATGATGATGCAGCCTATTGTCATAAGCAGATAATCCATGAGGACCATTCTTACCAGTGCAGGGGTCGATCTCTGCTTCTGGCGGGGGCGATGAATACCCTTTCCTGACCTTGCCATCGGCTGATGGCAATTTAGCATTCTATAATTATTTTTTCATGGAAGGGTGCAATGTTCATCCCCATTCTTCAATTCCATCTTCATCATCGTCAAGATCTCCGAACTCCTCCACCTCTTCGAGATCTTCGAACTCCTCGATATCCTCCAATTCCTCGAACTCGTCAACGTCTTCCAGTTCTTCGAATTCCATAACCTCATCATCATCCCAGGAAACATCATCCACCATCTTCTTTATGATCTTTCTTTCAGGTTCATCCTCAACAAGGTTCATTTCTTTGGAAGAAAACTCGTCCCTTTCGTTCCAGACCGATGAGTCGATCACTTCTGCTGGTCCGCTTTCTTCTGGCAGATCCACCTCTGGATTAATTGTTCCAGTCTCATCGATAGGAGGTTGCGGGGTGATCGATGGCTTATCCCCCGGGATAGTAACATCATGAATATCCCTCGATCTCTTTCGCGTGGACTTCTTCTTCTTTTCAGGTCTGATATATCCGGAACCGACCCTGGTTTCCTCCACTTTCTTTTCCGCAGTGTAAGGTTGAGGTTGGCCCGCCAATGATACATCAGGAGGAAGAGCTTGTGCAACCGGGGCAGTTGGAATGTTCAATTTGATCTTGTTCGGCCTCTTCATTCTTTCTCTTCTACTTGCCTCGATCTTCCTGTCTTCTTTTCTCTTCTTCCTGAAGACAACTATCATCACAAGAACCGAAAAGAGGAGGAAAGCAACGATCGTCCCTATTATCCACATAATGGGATCGAAACCATTCTCGTCCGGATCTGTGATAACTCCACCCACATCCACGGAAAATGACCAATTTAACTCAAATGGGTTTCCAGCATGGTCAAATACTGTTAGGATGATGAAATGATCTCCAATCGAAAGACCTTCGAAAGTAAAGGTTGAATTGGAGAGGACCTTCTCGGGATATCCACCATCCAGTGAAACGAAGGTGTCATCGATACCTGACCCATCATCTGCGGAGAACCAGAATAACAGAAGACTGTTCATTTCGATCGTTGTTCTTATCTCATCGATCTGTAGAGTGGGAACTGTCAGATCTATCATGATCCCATCATTCGTGATCAGTTCAGATGAAAGTCCGGCCTTATCTGTCGCCTTCAACGAGATCCAATGCTGTCCTTCCGAAAGATCAAAAACGTAACTCCTTACATCAGCATCCAAGTTGGTTTCGATCCCATCAAGAACGATCGACATTTTCGATAAGCCAAGATCCTCGATTATTGACCATGAGACAAACAGTGTCGAATTCGAAGAAACATCCACGGGAGCGGAGATCCACTCAATTACCGGGTCTTTCGTGTCAACGATTATCTTGATCGTGGTCGTTGCAACATTTCCGGCTGTATCGATCGCGATCAAAGACGCAAAATGTTCACCATCTATCCCCACAGTGGTAGAATATGAGGTCTTCCCTAATACCGAGATGTTGATCCGGCCATCGATCGAAAGGTTAAGGATCGTAAGGGCCAGATTATCCGAGGCATGGAAGGAGAATTCAATGGACGAATCGGTCACAATTGTCCCATCCATTGGTGAAATGAACTCTACTTCAGGTAGAGTGAGGTCCACAGTGAATAACACAACTCCCTGCCCTGTATTACCAGCAAGGTCTACCGCCTTGACGAATACGGCATGATCCCCCTCTTCCAACATCAGGACGGTCGATGTATCGAGTCCCATATCCATCCAAGGTCCATCGTCCACTTTCAATAGATAATGGTCCAATGGAAGATCATCATTATCCCTTCCTCCCCATCTGACCAGAACAGAGGAATTGCCAAGTATTGTCTCCGAAGTGGGTGATATGAATCCAACGAATGGATCCTGGGTATCCTTGATCACCTCCATTACGGTTTCAATATAATTCCCGAAAATATCCATCAAACGTAGGACTATCTCATATTCACCATCATCATCCAATGTGATATTATATGAGGTCTGGCCGAATATATCCTCGAAATCACCGGACCTCCCAACGCGAAGAAGGGAAATGTTCCAATTGAATGGTCCGAGGTATTCCCAATCAATATGCACTTGACTGTCTCTTGTGGATGATCCGGATGCTGGGTTCAGGAATTTCAACAGAGGTGTATCACCGATACTGAAAGAGATATTCTGGCTGGTTTCCCTACCCGAAAGGTCCACGCCACGAACCTCAACGGTGTGGGGTCCCTCATCCAGAAGGATCGAGAAAGATGTCTCCCGAAGCGGTCTGGATGTCCATCCACTTCCATCGATGTTCAGGTCCAGGGAGGCCAAACCGAGATTGTCTGTAATGTTGTAGTTCAACCTCACGTATGTATTTGAAAGAGTGGACCCGGACTGAGGTGAATTTACCTCAACGATCGGATCGGTAAGGTCCACGGTGAAGTTCACCTCCCGGGATACGGATATCCCCATCTCATCCGAGACCCGGAGTGACACGACATGCGAACCTTCTGTGAGAGTTGGTCGATACACCTCTTGTAACGGGCCCAAATAGATAGGTGTTCCATCAATTATGAGTGTTTGATTGTTAGGTGTAAAATAGTCAACCAGTTCCCATTGGATATCCACCTCTGAAGTTGATAGATGCTGTTTATCAAGAGGTGAGATCAGGTCGATGACCTCCTTTGTCTGATCAATGATATACTGAACAGATGTTGAATTTTCCAATCCAGCCTTGTCGGTTACCCGGAAATATATGAAATGATTCCCCTGCTTCAGGAACACTGATCGGGAGGTGTAATTCGTCACATCGATCCAAGGACCTGAATCCACCCTCATCTCGATCGAACCTATCCCAGATCCCACGTCATTGGCAATGTAATTGATAACGAGATAGGACCTGTCAGGATATAGATCGGTTGGTGAGGTCACCTGGATCGTGGGAGGAGTTGTATCGAAGAAAGGATTTGTTGATGGCCTTGTATCCGTGCCTCCCGTATTTATCACGTAGGATTCATCGACGATCCCATCTCGATCATTATCGGGTGTCCTGTGATTTGCCCAGTAATTACCGATCGAACCCATGGTCCAGATATTCTTATAGGTGGCCTGGACCCAGTTATATTGCTCACATTGTGATCCAAGAGTATCATTGTCGGTCCCTGCATTATAATGGAACACATTGTTCCACATCCGATTCGCCATTCCAGATCCCCATTGGATCGCGAAATTGGAACAGTTACCGAAATAATTGTGATGGAGATTGTATTTCGAGGGTCTGACCGCCCAATTCGGGTTGGTTCCAATTCCCCTCAGGCAACCCTCGAAGGTATTGTTAGCGATATCTCCATACTGATTGGTCCACTGGTATGTCATTGTTTGAAAATATAACCCCTCGGATCCGTGGAAATAATTATTCCGGATGATCATGAAGTAACTTGTGATAAGCGATAACGCTTTCTTACCAGGTGAGTCAAAATGGTTGTTGATTATCTGTGCTCCTGCTGCTCCATTTGTCAATGTTACGGGGGAGTCCATGAAACTGCAGTTCTTGATGTATCCATCCGCTCTGAATAATGCATCGTTGAACGGTATCCCTTCAAGATAGTTATCGA
>JAUVCN010000049.1 GCA_030595715.1 Thermoplasmatales archaeon | reverse complement strand
CCAGATAGGTTCTGTTCGGTTTCATTTTCATTCCCAGGATTGACCCTGCTAACAGAAATATTGGAGCCATCCATAGAGTAATGAAAGCTGGGTGGATAGAGACAGAGAGGGGTATCCCGACCTCGACTTCATGAGGGTATGATTCAAATTGGTTGCCGTATTCGATGTTCCATGTTTCCCATTCTTCATAGGAATATGCCAGGGTCATTATGAATAGGATGAATATAATTAAAAATGCCATGATTAGTCCGAGTACAGATGGGATCTCTCCCGACCAGATACGAAGTCCGACCAGAAGGAATGGGATTATGAAAAGGAATATGAGTATGATCATTGGGACCAATGCAAAAAGGAATATACTGCATAGAGGTAGTTCATTGCTTGTATCTGTGTTAAATCGTAGTGTTTCATTGTATTCGGTCTCATCAGAATCGCTATATGTATAACCGACCCAACTACTGATATTTCCATTCTCATCTATCCCCCAGGACCCATATGAGATATATGACTTGAAAGGACCCGATTCCTTGTAGTATCTTATATGGTAATTCCTGTAATCGTCCGAATCGGGTTCCACATCTTCATCATAGTCCCAGCTCAGCCAGATCGGCTGACTCAAGGTGAACAGGAGAAGAAAAAAGGAGAGGATGATGAATATTGAGGCCATGATCGCCCTGGGATGTATCAATCCTTTTGGCCTTTCCAGTTCAAAGCTATTGTGATCATATGCGGAATATTCTTTCCAGACCCATCTGGAACGTACCTCCCTTGCTTCTTCATAGAATCCATTTGCCTCGAAATTATTGGCTGCTTCCTCATGGAAACCTATGCGGACCTGTGATCCCGCCGCCTTGTGTTGACATCCCATCTTGATCATCAGGTCGGATGCTTCTCTTAGGTCCCCTCTTTGGATCATGGAAGAATGATCCATGATATTCTTCTTTGTAAGGTGATCCTTCCATGTGATCCTGATAAGGATCCCCATAAAGACTGCTCCGAATAGAATGCATAACTGAGCACCCACTCCCGGGAGGTGACCGGAACCAATTGGCAGATAGATGATGGCGATAATAGGGAACGCGATCGAGATGATCGCGGAGATGATCAACGGGATCCTGCCGAATGATCTGGGCTTCCCACCTGATATGGACCTGGTGAAAATTAAGGTTCTGATATCGAACAGGACCGTGAAGGAAAGGACCCCCATTATTCCAATGGATATGATCCCGATCGTGATCATGGCATGAACTTGCAATCCCTCTATTCCATGTGCTACCTTGTATCCGAATACCAGTGCGAATAGTATGGATGAGGCCATTATCATTGTCCCAGTCATGGAGATGATCAAACCAAAGAAAGGAGAGATCTTCCATCTTCTTATTGGTGAAGTAAAATAAAGTGAGATCAGAACGATCAAGAATCCACCGATCGCCACCAGGGTCGGTGTGATAAATGATAGAATATTGTTATCTATAATGATCAACGAAAGTTGGGCAGAATCAATATAATAACCTTCTTTTTCATCGGGACCTTTATACGTATACCAGGAAACAAGAAGTGATAGATAGTACAGGATAATGGTGAATGAGGGAAATAATCTGCTCACAATATCTTTTCCTCTTCCCATGATCAGTTGATGATCTTTCGAAGATATCATTTTTTCCATACATTAATGACATTTGATAGTTTGCTATTAAGGTTCGAATCGAGAGAATCGAGATCCTTTCTGCTGTGGATCGAGCCAAAAGTATCTCGGAAGAACAAAAGATCAATACAGGATCTATCGGGGAGTTTCGGTTAGCTTTGATCTGTAAGGAGACAGGGGGTGGGCACGGTTCGAGGTTCTTTGATGGCGATATTTGTTTCCTACTCGTCGCCAAGATCAGAGATCTTGTCTGTGTTCGAAATCTTCGATTTCCAACATATGGTGGAAAGAGGAAACCGTTTTTCAAAGGTATTTAAAGGATCCAATAAATACCCTTGAATTATTTATTAAAGTATCGAAATATCTTTCCTTTTATGGGGGATCTGGGAATCTATCCATTATTTTGTTCTCACTTCAATTCCTAGTTTCCTACCAATTGTTTCTATTTCATTAATTGTAAAAAGAAAGGATGTGTCACCCTTTGTGCCAAAATATATGGGAGTAATATGATCAACCTCCAATCTTTTCTTAACATGATATAGAAAAGCAACAGAGTATCTTCTTTTTGTTAGATTGGGGCCAAAAGGATTTCCAAAACTAATAGGTCGTTCAGTCATCCTGAACATTAATCTATAATCATCTAATTCTAATATTTTTTTCTTAAAGAAAGGTCCAATTTTTATAATCTTGAAATCTCCCCCATCATATATTATTTGATACTGCATAGGGTAAGCAAGTAAAGCCAATATTGAAATTAAGAAAAATATTCCAAAGACTCCAAATGTTTTTAATAAAAACGGGATTTCAACTAATAATATAGGTAATAATAAGAGTGAATACGAAAGAATAAAGAGTGAGATTTTTATTTTGAAAAAGGAATATGTAAAATTTACCCTGATCTCTCCATGATCCTCAGAAATCTCATATTGATCCATTATTCCACAAAAAATCATATAGATCAAGATATATTAATATTTTTTAAGATGGCAGGAATATTAGGCTAAAAATAACTGTTTAATGTTAGCATTGGAATTGCCTTCTTCGGCGATTTCCGGTATCTACTTATTTCTGTTATTAAAAAAGAAATGAATCTGATAAACAATTATTACAATCATCATTAAAGATCCCAAGATAGTATATTGAATACCACCATTAAAATCATTATCTAAAATTAGGTTAATACCTCCAATAAAAACAATAAAGCCAACTAATCCAAAAAGAATGTTAAAAATATTGAAATTCATAGGGATTTCTTTACGTTTTCTGGATTTATATGATTCAATAATTGATCTTCTTTCCTCTTTTTCAGTAATCGATTTTATTTCCAATTTTTCATTCCTTTTATTGTCTTTCTCATTCTGATAATTCGAAATCTCTTCTATGAAATCAGATTTATTATTCACATCAATGGATATGTATCTTCCATGTTGCTCGTTCATTGTTATTGTTGGCCATGGATTGATATATTGCTTATTCTTTAGTTTTATTATTAATGTATCTTCATCTTTGATATATCTTGGATGTAAATGTATGGTTCCCTTTGGGAATTTATTGTTGAATTTGTATATACATTCAATATTTCTGATATCAATTTTATTGGTGATTTCGTGAAAGGATTCACCTAAATAATCCAAGTGATCAACCAATGTAACAATGCGTTGAGAAGGAACATGAAATTCTATCTTAATTTTCTTCTTATCAATGGTAATTGAATAGAAGTTATACTTCTCCCATTGAAAAAGGATAATACTTGTATCTTTTAAAGATCCCTGAAGGAAAATTATGGTAAATGCTAATGATAATATAATGAAACAAAATAGCATTGAAAATAATACAACTATTATTTTCACATTTTGTGTAATAATTACATAAACACTTATCATAATTATAACTAAAAAAAGAATGATATTTAATAAAATTAATATATTCCTATTTTTCTTTAACATGAAGAAGAAAACATCTCTCTTATTCAAACTTGAATAATATGAAGTCATATTCTTCCTCTTCCGTCCATTTTCGGCAATGACCTTTCATCATTTATTATTTACTATTCTGAGTGGGTTTGGGACTTGAAACTGATTTGATATGCATTAAATTAATTTGTGGGCTTTTTTCTTTTTCACTAACTTCAATATTATTGCGATTATTATGAGAGGAATTAAAAGAGAAAAAAATAAACCCAAAACAAGTTGGACACCTTTTTCTTTTAAGATTGATTCATCTCCATCAGCTGAGGGATGGCTCTTTGGATCAAGAGGATCATATGGATATTTGGACGATTCGAGAAAGAGTTCTTCATAATTTGAGAAACCATCACTATCATAATCTAGATCTGAGTCATTAACCAAAGGATCCAAATTGAAATAGTATTCCCATCCATCGCCAATTCCATCACCATCGGAATCTCGATTATTTGGATCTGTGCCAGCTAAGTATTCCATAGAATTATTGAAACCCTGATGCCAGTATAATGGTTCCACGTTGTATATGGGTACATGTCCCTCTCCAAAAAGAGGATCACCTACGATCAGAGGATTTCCATGCTGTTCGTTATCTATATCACCATCAGGGCATAATACCATTAGATCATTATCAAATTCCCATCCATCTGGCATCCCATCTTTATCAGTATCATTATTGTGTGGATCTGATCCACATATGTATTCATTGATATTTATTAATCCATCATCATCTGGATCCATTAACGAATCATCTTTGTAGATGTCAAGTTCATTTTGAATTTCCCAGAGGTTAGTCATTCCATCATTATCTGTCAAAGTCCAGTTTTCATCAAAATATGGTTCGAATTTAATACTGATATTGTAATATTCAAATTCATTCACAGATATCGTCTCAATAGTTCTTTCTATTGTGACTTCATCGTAAATACCAATCACTTCCTCTACATTCCAATCCCTTCCCCATTGATTGAATCTTAGATCTGGTATGGAATCATTCCCTTCATGGAGCCACATATCGTAATAGTCCATTTTCCCTTGAATCTGATTATTTCTAAAAATTGCTGGAGGTTGGGCTATGCTTATTATTACTTCTCCAATAATAGTATTATTTTGGAACTTGACCTCTTTTCCAACGGCAACAGAGCCTTTGAATAAATTGTGTTCTGCAATCAATCCACTGTACAAATCACAATAGGAATTTGTAATATTATTTCCTTCAAATATCTTGATATTTTCAGAAGAACAGACAATATCTATTCTCCAGGAAATATTGGAAAAGAAATTATCTACAATTTCCATTTCATCTTTTGGAGTGATTGCACAATGAATCATTTTCTCAAAACTATTTTTTCTAACAACCACTCTTGAAGTATTAATTTCTAATCTGGACACATTGAAAAATCTATTATTTTGAATATTTGAGGATTCATCATTTCCATTCAGTTGAGATAATTCTACTTTAGAAATATTTACTAATGAACAATGTTCAATACTTATTGATGATTTAGATATGAGATCAAGGTTATCTATAATACAATGCTCAAATCTATTTGGTGAAACAATAGGCTGATGAACCCTCAATGCGTTATCACCCTCAGATTGAATGATTATTTTTATATTTTCAGTTCCAACTGCTTCAATATTTCCATATATATCGATATTATTGGTTGTGATAATCCTAACACCTGGTTTTATTATTAGTGATTGATTTGAAAGTAAATCAAAATAATCAATTGCTATTGTACCATTTCCATCTGCAAATCCAACTTTTTCTTTCTTTTCAACATATGAATCATAGAAATATGAATAAATATCTCCATATGTATTGACATCCCAAATTATTATTTCATTGTCATTTTGATCAATATGAGTTTTGCCTTCACTATCATGGGTTGAAATCAATACAGATGAGACTATTAAAATAAGAAATATCAACAATGATCTCCATATTATTATCTTCCTATTCATTAATTATCCTTCTCCACTTAAATCTAGCAACTCCTTTCTCCCTAATCAGATTTGCCTATTACATCCATTTCAGGCAACACCTTTCTACAATATCAGATTGGCCTCTTTGTGCTGTTTCCGGTAAATATCTCTGATTCAAGAAAAGGAAAAACGATAATTGATCAAAATTCACATACAAAAATCATATATCGTTTCATAATCTACGGAAGAGTATTATGTTTGATCTTTTGGAGTATCAACATTTTATTGATATTAATGAAGAACTCTATCAAATATCACTGCAATTCAATGATATTGAATACTCTGGAAAAGGTGATTATCCAATTATTAAAAGGAAAATTCATACATTGGTCAATAAAGTTCCAGAAGGGTCATTTATTGACATCGCGACTTATTATCTAAGAAATCTAATTCTCCTTCAACCTTTTGCCGATGGAAATCATAGAACTGGATTACATGCTGTGAAATTATTTGCATATAAGAATGGTCGAGGTTTCAGCTATGCTGACAATGAAGCACATGAATTTCAAATATCATTATATAAAGAAAGAAATACATATGAAGAACAGGATGTAAATATTCTACAAGATCCAGAAGATAGAACCCATATTGTTTGTAAAAAATTCATTGAAGAACATCTAACTCAGAATTATTAGAGAGGCTTTATCTTCAATAAGGAACCTCCTTATTATCTCCAAGTCTTTATTTCTCTGTCCTTCGGTCATGATACCACTAATCATCAATAGATTACAAAAGTATTAAAAATTATGCTGCACAGCATATCAAAATTCATTATTACACCAATTTCCTTTTAGCGCAAATCTAAGAAACATCTTCTCACCATTTAGGTTTTGCCTTCTTCGGGGAATAATGGAACGGGATTAAACTATTGAGATAGAAAGAAGTTCAGACTGAAGAGATCCTTTCCAAAATGATCCTTTGATTGTAGAGATATTACCAATGAAGTATCTTCCTTGAATAGTATAGGAATTTCCAACTTCAAATGGATAATGACTTCCTGTTAACTGAATTGAAACACTGGTTTCCTCACCCGGACCAATCTCCTCCAAATGGTTGTCATTAGGCGGACTTGAAGGAGCAGTTCGAACATTCACTGGCCATATCATGGATCCGTTGCTGGATTTGACAAGTAACAATTCATCGAAGAAATAGTATTCCAATCCAATTATCTTCACAGTTGTATCCCCGATGTTAGAGATAGTATAATTGATCACAACTGATTCATTTAATGTCATATGATCTATATTTGAAGTGATTGTCAATGATAATTCGCCAACTCCATTTTCATCTGATAAAATACAACCAGAAATTATAATTGAAATTAGGAGAATAATAGTGATAAAGAGATTGATATTCTTCTTCATTTTCCTCCCCTCTTTTCCTTTAACGTCCATTCCAAGAACTCTCTTCCGAGATCTCTACAATGCTTGTATAGTGATTTTGATTAATGAGCTTTCCTCTTAATGCTGTCTCCGGAAACCGCGTTTTCTCCTTTCATAAGATACCTTCTCATCCTTCTGCCTCACCAGGGAGGTTATACCTTTACTCTTAGAGTTGAAAGTGTGACTAACATCCATTGTAATCATAGCTTATCAGAGTGTCCGCAGTTTGGGGCGCAGTCCAATATCCAATTGTAAGGATACTAGTAAAAATATATCTTTTAAGTGGCTAAATTAATAAAAAAAAAAACATTTCCCCGAAAGAATATCGGAGAAATGAAAAGATTATTACCATCAATTCAATGAGAATCCATGTAATAATATTGATTAATTGGATATTGGATCGAATGGATCAATATCTGTTTGGTCTTTTCTTCTGATAGCATTCTCTGCAGTATACAGGCCTGTCTTCTGAAGGCTTGAAAGGAACTTGGGTCTGCTGCTTACATTCTGCACAAACTGCGTCATGCATTTCTCGAGGGGAGCTATTATATCCCCCTCCACGTCTGTCATCATACATATAATTCTTCCATACGCCCTATAAAGGCGATGGTCCTCCGATACATAGGACTTATAACTACTTGCCTATTGGCGCAAGAATCGGAAATTATTACTTATTCGAGAAAAACCTTATCTTTCCCCAACCCCAATTTATCAATTAGAGTGATCGAATGGTTTGAGATACCACGATACACAACTTTGGCTAGTTCAGAATGTGCATGATCACTTCTTCTTGGTATATTGAATAGGTATTCAGATCCATCTTTCCTTTTTATATCCACCTGAAGAGCTCGTCTGAGAAATTGAAAACAAAAATAGGGTGATAAAAGTCGGATCCCAGCACATATGAAATGTGAAGAAGTAAATATGGGTCATATGGTCCATTATTTGATCTTCACTTATTCGATAGGGTAGGATCCAATATCTATCAGTCAATTCCAGTTTTCAATTATTCAGACGGACTCTTTAACGGTTATTATTGGCTACATGCTCATCGCTACGATCATTTCCGAAATTTCATTTTTCCAACTGTAACTCCTGGTCATCGAGGGATAACATAGAAGAAGATCGAGAAGAAATGGAACATCGATCCTGCCAGAACGAACAGGTGCCAGACCGCATGGGAATATTTCACGCCTTTCTTTGCATAGACAACTGTGCCAACAGAATAGGCGATCCCCCCGGCCACCATCAGTAGCAGTCCCATGAAGGGTAAGGATCTGATAAGTGGTCCGATGACAAGGATCACACACCATCCAAGGGCTATATATATGGAGATGGAGACCCATTTGTATCTCCCGGCAAAGAAGACCTTGAACAATGTTCCAAGAACGAATCCTCCCCAGACCACACCGAACATGGTCCACCCCCAGGGTCCTCTGATGACGGTCAATGTGAATGGAGTATATGTTGCGGCGATGAGAAAGAAGATCGCGGAGTGATCGAGGATCTTGAATACCTTCTTCGCTGTCTTGTTCGTCAATGAGTGATACATGGTGGAGTTGGCAAAAAGGAGCACAAGACCAGTGCCATAAATGGTGCAGGATACGATATGCCACACATCACCGTATATGGAAGAAAAGATCACAAGCAGGACAAGAGCGGCTATGCCCATGGCCCATCCGATCCCGTGTGTTATCGCATTCGCGATCTCCTCGCCAATGGACTGATCCCGGGTCAATCTCACTGCCATGCAAGGTTATTGTTTTCAGGTGATATATTAGTTATTGTTCTAACACTATAATTGATATTTCCAGGAAAATCATACATTTCAACCGTTAGGAATTGATAATATTAACAAATATTTGAATATTTTCAATAACATCATCATTTGATATGTTCACTTTCATTGCCAAGACCGTCGGTATTAAGTATTCTTCCATATCATATATGTCCGAGGCGGATCGTACGTTTGTAATTCTTATCAACGCACTCAATCCTCTCTACGCACGAACGGTCCGCCGCTCTTATTGATCGCGTCACCTATCGAGCCATTTCCATATGGTCCTGATCAATTCTATTCTTCCATCGGAGAATGAATGGTCGCTATCTATCATTTTTATCTCTATGTCCTCAGCTCCAGCTTCTTTCAAACCTTTCTCCAAAGGGCAAAGATGGAGTGCGGGAATGGCGATCTCATCATTCTCCGCTCCGATCATCAGGATCGACCTGTCCTTCAGGTCATCGGCATGGTTCAGGATCTTCCACTCAGCCCGCTTGTTCAACATCTCCGTTATCAGATCGTCAACTGATCTGATCCTCAATGGGGTGCTGAGTTCGTTGAGCATCATCTTGGCATGTTCCATGTATGATGGATCATCAAGAACAAGGTCTCCAAGGACCCCGATATCGAATCCCGCAATGAGTACGATCCTTTTTATTCGATGGAGCTCGACAGCGGTCATCATGGAAGCCCAACCTCCCATAGAATGACCGATAAGGACAATATTTTCCGGATCGACATTCAGGTCCGAGGATCGTTCTATCAAATATTCTATCACAGCTTTCGTATCAGGTACCATGTTTGAAAATTTGAAGATTCCTTCACTACCCCAGGCTCCCCTATAATGGAATATCACGGAATTCCAACCCCCCCTCCTCAGGGCATGAGCGATGTCCAGGTTCCTGTCATGCCCCGGGAATCCATGGAGTATTATAGCGGTTGGATGAGGTCCCACTCCCTGTGCCTTGAAAAGGACCCCAAGCATCGTTTCACCATCGGGATCGATGGCAAGATGGACAATACTGGCTCGATGATCCCTGTCCTTGTTCGGGATATCCATTGTTACCGGGTCGAAAATATCCCTTTCCATGAAGGATCATCCGTTGCAACCTATATCAGATATTCTGCAGGAGTTGGAAGGATCCGATCAGGTCCAGTGCCCCCTTCCAATATTTTTTTTCAGAGATCCTGTCCGCGTATTGTTTCAGACTGTTTTCTCCATTTCCAACGACTCCCACCTTTCCCCCACCTTCCTTGACTGCTTTTGCTCCAGGAATGTCATTATGGGAATCACACAGGAATATCACATCGGAGAGCTCAATTCCCGAGAGCAGGCAGTATCTTTCGATCCCGGTCCCTTTATCAACACCTGTGGGAATGATCTCCACGGATGCGGATGTGGGAACTATCTGGCAATCCAACCCATCGAGGGAGTCTTTGACCAAAGTGTGGATATCATCTATCTGTTCAGGGAGATAGGGTCTACCGTCCATGAAACCCGGGACATAGATGGATATGATGAATTCCTTGAACGGGTCCAACTCGATCATTCCATGGAGCATTTCCAATCTATTGAGGATAGACACTCGATCCATACTGGCAGCATTTGGATCGGGAAAAGCTCCCTTCATACCGTAGGGATATGGGGCGATCACACATCCGTTCTCGGCGATCGCACCCTGCAGAGGTTCCAGTCCCCATCTCTTTCTGAGATCGACCATGTAGTTCAGGTCACGTCCTGAACAGAGGATCGTGGGAATGCCTTTTTCTTCGATCATGGCAAGGGTCCTGATCAGGTCCTCTCCTGTTCCGGAACCTGAACGATCAGTGATGGTTCCTTCAATATCAAGGAGAAGTTGCATATCAAGGGGTATGGCCTCACAATATTTGAGACTACACGCGCAAGGGGTCCATATGCAACTTCAGATGATGAAGGCAGTTATTGCATGTGGTATCACAAGATGGTCTATCATTCAATGAGAGTGGATACGAAATTGAATTAATATGTGTATCCAATTGACTCCCAATGTTGGACATAGGGGGATATTCATCCTCTTGGATGGTTTGTACGGGTCCTGGCATGGTGCGGTGCCAATTATATAGTTTGAACGATCATTCTTGTCTTAACCCGATATCACACATTGTATGGAGAACAGTATTCTAACTCTCAGGATGCAAGGAGGAATGATAATGAAAAGGTTGAACTGTTCAGCTATCATTTTGATAGCCGTTCTGCTGATCTCACCCATACTGAGCGCAGATGGTTCCGTGACGGAGGATAATGTTGACCTCGATCCGTTATCTTCGAGAGATCCCGGCATGGGATCATATGATATCGAGATCACAGAATGTGGAAAGGATCTACTGAATATCAATATCCGCTTCGGTGATCCTCTGATCAATAACATAGAGATCGATGGGACTGCCTATTCAGTTCTATCTTTTGAGGGATCAACACCATACGGTGTCGTTGGCAGACCACTGCTTCCATCCCTTTCCATTCCTCTAGCGCTTCCCTCTGAAAAAGCAGAGGTACATATCAATGTGATATCGGAAAAGAAGATAGAAGCGGATCCGATCCTACCTCTTCAACCTGCGGATCCGGATGTGATCGGTGAGAAGGAATGGACCTTCATCATGGATGATACATACTACCGTCAGGGTGGAACATACCCCCTAAGTAACGTACAAAGTGAATCAGGTATGATCGGTGATGTCCCATTCTTGATGATAAGGATCACACCTGCAATGATTCTTGAAGATCTCTCAAATATCATATGGATGAAGGAGATCGAACTTGAGATCCACCTGGAAGGATCGACTCCTATCACAATACCCTCCTCATCTCCATTCATGAATATCTATTCCAGGATATTCCTCAACTGGGAGGAGTTCTTACCCTTTACTTCCATGGGGCGTGCCCCCTCGATCGGGTCGGAGCTCGGATGCGAATATATGATAATCTCCCATCCCTCTCTCATGAACTCATCTTCGAGGCTTGCCAGATGGAAGAATCAGATGGGGATAGAAACGAAGGTATACGGTCTTGATCAGGTTGGATACTCCAGAGAACACATAAAGGAATTCATCCAGCATGCATATGACACATTTACACCAAAACCATCTTATGTTCTCTTTATGGGTGATTCGGACCTACTTCCGACAAACTACGTTCATGGACACCCCTATGATAGATATCTTACGGGAACGGACCTCTGGTATTCAACGGTGAGCGGACCCGATCACTTCCCTGACCTGTTCATGGGCAGGATACCTGCAAACGATCTCAACCAATCGGATATGATGGTTGACAAGATCATAGGTTACGAGAAGGATCCACCCTACCATCCTGGATTTTACGATAACGTCACCCTGGCGGCTTACTTCCAGGACAGGAATAACGATGGTTACGCCGACAGGAGGTTCGCCCAGACCTCGGAAGAGACACACGCATTCATGACATCGCTCGGCTACGATGCGGAAAGAATATTCTTTACCGACAGCTGGATAGATCCAACAAACTGGAACCTTGGATCATACTCCAACGGGGAGCCCATCCCGCCCCACCTCCTCAAGAGCAGTGGTTTCGGATGGGACGGATCATCTGCGAATATCAGCAGTGCTTTCGAAAGGGGCTCATTCCTGGTAACCCACAGGGATCATGGAGGAACCAACGGCTGGGGCGAACCCAGGTTCACATCATCGAATATCAGAGATCTGAAGAACGGCGACCTCCTCCCAGTTGTGTTCTCCATCAACTGCCTGACCGGTTACTTCGACAACGAAACCGCGCTCGGCCCATTCACACCATCCGAGGAATCCTTTGCGGAGCATCTTGTGAACCAGGAAGGTGGAGGTGCTATTGGTGTCGTGGCGGCTACAAGGGTAAGCTACAGCGGATACAATGATTATTTCTACAAGGGTCTCTACGATGCAATATTTCCTTCGTTGAACACATCCCTGGGGAATGCAACAGGCGTCTACAGGATGGGAGAGGTATTGAACTACGCAAAATACTTCATGTCCTCGACATGGGGGGATGCTTGGGGACTTGGATCATTGGAATATGAGCTCTTCCATTACCTTGGTGATCCGACAATGGAGATCTGGACCGCTCGACCGGAGACAATAACGGCTTCTCATCCAACCGGTATCAATGCGGGAATGACAGAGATCAGTGTAAATGCATCCGAGGAGAACGCAACCGTCTGCATCTCAAGGAACGGATCGATACTTGGTGTGGGAACCGTTCTGAACGGGAGTGTCAACGTCTCCGTTCGACCTTTGTGCAATGGAACAATAACGGTAACGATAACGAAACACGATTTCAGACCATATATTGCAAATATTTCTGTGAACGCCACATCTGTCGATCTTTGCGTATCCGATATATTTGTCAACACATCGGGACCAGCTGGGATCAACTGGACTGTCGGGGGAATGATCACAAACAGTGGAACAGTTAACGAATTCTCCATCAATGTGTCCTTGAATGTTGATGGGAAAATGGTGAATTCGACAAAGCTCCCACAACTGGCATCGGGCAGCTCATCTTTCATTTGCTTCAACTGGACCCCTCAAAACGATGGCTGGCATACTGTAATGATCGAGGTTGAGAACAAGAGCGAGCAGATCAATTGGAACAATTATCTTGACAGATCTGTTATGGTCACAGGAGATCCGGACCTTGATATGGATATCAACGGATCAATAGATCTCTGGTGGAGGACAGGAGAGATCAAGGATCTCAATATCTCATTTTCAAATGAAGACCATGGGACGCTGACATACGAACTCGAGGAGAAATGCATTTTCTTCGACAGCTTCTCGGATATGGATGTATCAGCAGCGAATTGGATCAACCGCTCATCCACACTCGGTATAGGAATGAACGGGTTGTATCCTCCCTCCCTTCCATACTCCCTTGATCTACTCTGCGGTGATCACTTGATCTCCAGGGTCATGGATACTACCAATTACACGGAACTCAACCTCTCATTCCACATGGAAAAGGGAGGGTATTCCAACCTTACCGAATCCTACGATCATCTCTATCCCGAATACAAAGACAACAAGAGCCAGTGGATCCGACTTTACGACCACAGGGGTGATAACTACCAGCAGGGATACTTCACAGAACACATTTACGAGCTGCCTGAAAATGCAAGCCATGATTCTTTCCAGTTCAGATTCACCACGGAGTCCACCTATGATTATTTTAACAACGGCCCGGGTGTATTCTGCATAGATGATATCCGAATAACACACAACACACAAGATTTCTGGATCAGTGCAACGAATGTTACAGGATCTCTTCTGTATCAAGACGAGGGAGATCTTACATTGTCCTTTAACGCCACTTCATTACCGGTTGGGAACCACTCCACATTCATCACATTGATATCGAACGATGAGGAATATGGTTCGTTCACCATTCCTGTTCACTTCGAGGTAAGGGAAAATATCACTCCCGTGGCGGACGCGGGATCGGATATTGTTATAGATCAGCATGAGACGGTGATGTTCAACGGGTCCGACTCCACGGACAATACTGGCATAATCAACTGGACATGGACCTTTTACGATGGAGATGATCTCACCCTCTTTGGTGACTTGGCAGAATATACGTTCCATGATGCGGGAGTTTACAGGATCTACCTTCAGGTAAATGACCACGCATTGAACATGGACATCGACACTTTCAACGTAACAGTTCTCGATATCACAGACCCCACAGCGGACGCTGGATGGGATATCACGATCGACCAGCATGAAACTGTTTCTTTGAACGGTTCCTCATCAACGGATAATGTTGGAATTACCAACTGGACATGGACGATAAACGATGGAGGGATCATACTTTTCGGTTCAAACCCATCCCATACATTCCATAACGCAGGGGTATTCAAGATAGATCTGACTGTTTTTGACCTTCTTGGAAATAACGACAATGATACGATCACCGTTACTGTAAATGACACGACCGAACCGATCGCTTCCGCAGGCTGGAATATAACCATTGACCAGCATCAGGAATTCATCCTCCACGGTGCGGGATCGTCGGATAACATTGGTATTATCAACTGGACCTGGGAGATAATATTGGGAGATGGGTCATTTTTCCTCTTTGAAGAAGAGGCCGCCTACACGATCCATGAAGCTGGTCTCTTCGAAGTGATCCTGAACATCACAGATGATAGGGGCAACTACGGCACGGACAACCTGTGGATCACAGTAAATGACACAACACCTCCCGAGATCCCACAGCTTCCCGACATCGTGATCGATCAGGGAACCGTTCATCTTTTCAATGGTTCCTCCTGCATCGATAATGTTGGTGTTATCAACTGGACCTGGGAATTCTCATACGATGAAGAGAATATATTACTCTACGGATGCGGACCCAGGTTCGAGTTCACATTCGCTGGAACATATCTTATGACACTTACTATCAGGGACGAGGCCGGATCACTGATCAGCGGATATCACAATATATCCGTTTCAGATATCACAGCGCCTCGACCGATAATAAGGGGCGATCTTGATCTCGACCAGCATGAGATCCTTTCTTTGAACGGTTCCTCATCGACGGACAATGTTGGGTTGATCGACTTCATCTGGACCATAGCAGGTCCCGGGTTGAATGTTGAAAGACAAGGGATGTTGCTGGAGATCTGCCTTGATAATGCCGGGGACTACAATGTAACACTTCGTGTAGGCGATGCAGTGGGAAACAACGCATCACTTTCCGTCACGGCCATGGTTCGTGACACTACACCCCCAATATGCATTGTTGGTGGGAACGTTTCCATCTATCAAGGGAGTCACGTCATTTTCAACGGATCCGATTCACATGATAATTCGGGCCAGATAAATCACACATGGACATTCGAATACGCGAATGGAACGGTCACATTGTTCGGGCCAATTTCGTCTTTCCTGTTCGAAGATGCGGGCAACTACACTGTTACCTTGACGATCACGGACGAGGAGGGGAACCTTGCATACGACACCCTGCTCATAACTGTGATCGAGGAACCGGAAGGGGACGATACTCCTGATGATGATACGGAAGTAAATACTGACGGGGAAGGTTCCAAACGATTTCCCCTTCTCTACATAATATCATTTGTGTGTCTTTTACTCCTGCTGGTATTGGGTGCGGCCCTCGTGTTGAGAAGAAGAAGAGCGATTGGTATGGAAGAAAAGTATCTGGACTGGGAAGAATGACCCATACCCTCGATTTCCTGTCATCTTTCTAGTTCTGGATCAAATAGAGGTAAGCCCAGAAGCAAAAAGGCAACATCTCTCCACAGGTTCTACAGAACCTTCCGAAGTGAACGATAGGAACCTTCATAAACATTGAAAAGGTCTTTCAACTCAGATTATATGCGAAGTAACGCTCTTTTTGCTTCTCGGGGAATCCTTATGAGAAACCGTTACCGTCGAACCGCTATCGCCTTTCTGTTCGTGGCCATGCTTTCTTCCTCGATGATCCAGTTCAACGGCGGGTCCCATGAAACGATGGATCCAGCTCCCACCCGGGATGATCCCGAGCCGGTGGATTGGATCGAGACCTCATCATTCAACTGGTCGACCTACATGAACTCCACATGGGAGGTTGTTATCGACCATTCAATGATGAACGGATCATTATCTTCCATTTCCTCATATTTCGATCCGTACTTTCACCACAATTCCACGGTAAGGAATGCCATAGATGCTGCCCCTCAGTGGTTGAATGATACTCTGACATGGAAGTTCCATGACATATCCTGGTACAGTTCATGGAAATACACCTCCCTACTTCTTGACGACTCCATCGATCCAAGATATAGAGATGAGATCGCATTCATCATTGCCTATCTGAACACGGATTACCTGGATTCATACTGGACCATTCCCCAACTTCTGCTGGATAATGTCCATATGATGTACCACGTTTCGAGCGAGGTATCGTATGCGGACATTATCGATACGGTCCTACCGGATGGGAACCATTCAACCGTTGTCTACAGGACACCCACAGGAAATATCACCCTTCCGGAGGAGATATATTACTGGTACCTGGCAATGCCGAGAAACGAGCTGGAACAGGCAGCCTATATCAATACGACCGATTTCATCGAGACCATAGATCCGGAGGAAGGTCATTTCTGGAGGGAATTCCTCTATACTGCCAATGATACGGGTTTCCCGGTTCTCAGGGACCTCCTGTTGAACCAGACAACTCTCTGGAACGGGACCAGGAACCAGGTCCAGGGGAATGGTGCCGTGGGTGCAGTAACTGATTGGGGATCACGAGTGATGGAATTCCGATTCGAGGAGACAATGAGAAGGGACCATCAGCCGGTATCATTATATGAGCAGCATTTTGGCCTTTGTGGAGAGAACGGTGAGGTCCTTGTGGCTGCAGCGAAGACTGCATTGATACCCACCGTGTCCGTTATCAATTTCGATGCCATGCACGCCTGGAACGAGTTCTACGAGAGGGGATGGCATCAATGGGAAGGTTACAGCCATCAGATCGATAACCCGCAGGCCGAGGGGGGGCCCGGCTCAATGACCGTCACTTCCTCATTGAATCCGGATCAATCATTCTTCACCAATATCGATCTCTATACTCCAACCAGCGATCTGACCGTAAACGTGTTTGACAGGAATGGTGTGCCTGTGGATGGGGCCATGGTGAAGATAAGGTCACAGCCATCTACCAATTTCAGGGGTGCCTATCCTCTACTGGGGAATGCTACAGATGTTAACGGGGGGACCACATTCAAGGTCGGTGCCAATTTTGGATATTTCATTCAGGTCCTTTCACCTATTGACGGATGGCTTCCGGAATCAGCTGAATTGCCCATGGCCTTTCCTACTACGGCTCCAGGACAGAATCATACGTTCAATGTCACTCTTGATACGCAGATGCCCCTGAGAGCAAATCTTTCCGCTCTATATCGGGACCCGGGATACGGTGTCAGGTTCAATGTGACAGCGGATGACCTTGTCCATCAGACAAGGTTCCACAGGGATCCCTGGGGATATTTCTTTCATATCGAGAAAGGGTATTCGGACAGGACGAGGCTCGATGTGTTCTTCCTTGATGATGAGAACCTTTCCCTGTATCGAAATGGTCAGGAATTCTTCCCCGGGGCCGTTCTGAACCTATCGATGGGAGATGAAGGATCTGTCATCCTCGATGATGCAAAGGATTGGCATATTGTCGTTCCCGGGATGGCAAGACCATTGACGAGAAGCTACATATCGTTCCATGTAACGGCTTTCAGATCTGTCGTTACCCCGGTTGCATCGATCATATCTCCGGAAGCAGGGACATACCTGGTTGGAGAACAGATCCAGTTCAAGGGATCATTGGAACCGGCCCCCATGTATATCGGACCTCTTTCATATGAATGGATACTGGACGGTGATGCTGAACCATTATCGACCGAGAACGAGTTCAATACAGTTCTTCCCTGGGGGGATAACAGTATCATTTTCAATGTTTACAATAGCACGGGTCTGATCGATTCGGATTCTGTGGACATAGATGTGGTCCACCCGAACAGACATCCAACAGCGATCATCACCGGATCGATAGATGGGATGGTACTGGAATCCGGGACCAGGGTCACGTTGTCGGCCATCGATAGTTTTGACCCGGATAATGATACACTCTCATTTGAATGGAGAGACGAATCTGACAGATCGATCATCTCCGAAACCCCATACATAGATCAGTACTTCAGATCCGGGAACCACTCGATCTCCGTGAATGTTTCAGACGGAAAGGATCTCTGGGATAAGGCCTTCATTTCCTTTTCCATTCTTGAGCCGAACCTCCCTCCTATCCCACATATTGAAAGTCCTCTTTCATGGTCACAGTTCCGTGAAGATGAGTGGATCCACCTATCGGCTAATGGGTCATATGACATGGAAATGGATAACATATCGTTCAGATGGGAATCCTCTATCGACGGGAATATTTCATATCTGAAGGAGGATAACGTCCTTCTAAGTCCCGGTTCACATCAATTGTTCCTGTGGGTGGATGATGGTGACCTATCAGCAAGCACGTTTGTCCAGTTCCATGTGATAGAAAGAACGGTGATCGAAAACAGGGAACCGATCGCCAACATATACTCACCTTCCAACGGAGAGAACTACTATATCGATCAGTGGATCACCCTTTCATCGATAGGAAGTTACGATCCTGATGGGGTGAACCTTACCTTCAGATGGGAAGTGGATAGCAGGATAATATCAACAGCTCCCAACCATACGATCCTGCTTTCAGAGGGTGTCCATACCATTGGTCTGACCGTGAGCGATGGCGTTCTTTCCGGATCTATGACCGTTATCATTGTAGTGACCGACCGGTATCCGATACTATCGTTAAAGATCAACGGGACCGAGATGAATGAAACAGATGAGGTTCAGGTCATCGAGATGGAGAACATCACCCTGGATGCTTCCGCCTCCATCGATCCGGATGGATATATGCTGGAATTCCAATGGTTCCTGGGAGATGACCTGATCTCGAGCAGTGATATGTTCACCAGGTCCTTCGAGGCTGGTATCTATTATCTGAGATTGGTGGTCACGGATATTTCAGGAAGAACGATATCCAAGCAGGTCCTTCTGAGGGTCCTTGCGGATCAGAGGCCCATTCCGAACGATGGGAGTGACGATAATAGAGGATCGGAAGAAGGGATCCCGATCATCTGGTATATCATTCCAATAGCGATCATTCTGATATCGGTGATCGTGATACTGTTCATGGCCAGGAAAAGAGGAGAAGAGGAATATTACCTTGAGGAATGATATCATATCATCGCATGGTGCACTTTAAGCATGTGATCGGGCCCATATTTCCTCTTTGCATCTCTCAATCCCTTGACACCCATGTCTGATTCCCTGTTGATGAACTCGTATTTGTCCTTCAGGATGATCGCAGCCTCATTGTTGATGGCCTGATACAGTCCGGTTATCTTGAAGTTGGCCTTCTCAAAATGGATCACAGCGGTATCCGGTCCCATCTCTTCGTAGATAGAGATCGCCTCCAGTTGGTCCCCGATCCGGATCGCGATCCCGGATAGACCCAGCTCATCGAGCATTTCCATGGAGGACATCGTGGCCTGTCTTTCCGATAGGAGGAACGGGTCCTCATCACATCCCTTCTGTATACACCATCTTCTCAAGAGATCCTTCGCTTCTTCAATGTTCCCATCGTCGATAGGTTCCACATGGTAACTGTTCTCCCTTCTGAACTTGTTGAGATAGTTCCTGATCTTGAGGTACCTCTTTCCCGGTAGATCGGATAATTGATCGGCCCTGTAAACATAATCGAAGTAATCTTCATGAGAGGAGTAGGAGATATCGGGAAATACCTCTTTCATTGCTTTCAACGTCCTGTCCCCTATCATCGAAAGAACGTGTTCCATCTCTTTTTCTCTGGCAAGGTCCATTACCTCTCTGAAAAGGTCCTCGCTGAATTCCCCTATAGGGGGTCTCAATCTATTTTTCCCTTCACATTCTGTCAACAGGATCAGACATCCATCCTTCCACAGATATCTGTAATCCATATAGTGGGACCAAGAGACCATGATCGAATGGAGGTAATCGGAGTGTTCGGGATGGTACTTCCTGTAATGATCCTTGATATCCTTGCCCTCTTCCAGGGTCACCTGCTCGAAATCCGACGACCTCATATTTGATCCCTCGAATAGAGCATTGGTGTCCCTTTGAACACATGGAATCCGTGAGGTTCATAGAATGACATGGTATCCTTCTCGGCAATCAGTCCGATCCAGTTCAATCCCTTCTCCCTGCCATGGTCAAGAAGCTCCCTGATGATCCTTCCCCCGATGCCCTCACCTCTTCTATCATGGAAGACCACAACGTCCTGGATGTAACCGTCACTGACACCGTCGGATATCATTCTTCCCATTCCAACGGCCTTCCCTTCCAATTCATCATAGGCAACAACGAAATCAGACGATCCACTGATCAACCTTGGAATTCCTGAGGGGTCATAATCATCCCTCCACCAGGAGCCTGCTTTATAGAGGTCGATTATCTGATCCGTATCCCACTCTTCCACATGCTGATAAATTATTGACATGGCTCCACCACTAAACACTGACCCTTATGTTCACCATTTCCATGATAGATACACATTTGTAAGTCTATCGGTTGATAAAGCATTTTTTTTTTAAGGGAATGGATGCATGACAGAAGAAGAGGATGTGAGAGAGACGTTTTTATGTTGGATCGATCGAACAAGACAATACTCTATCCGGCAGGTCCATGGATACAATGGGGAGGATAAACCTTCGATCATAAATAAAAAAAATGAGCAAGAAGTGATCGGAAGTGTATGGGAACAAGTATGTCTCTGCCCCTTAACGCAAATGAAACCCGCAAGAATATATAATATGT
>JAUVCN010000070.1 GCA_030595715.1 Thermoplasmatales archaeon | reverse complement strand
CCTTGAATATGACGAGAGCGGGGAGGAGGGGGTCGTCAGGGAGGTCCTGGAGGAGACGAACCTGCAGACGGAGATGATAGGTGAGTTCAAGGCAGTTACTACACCGGGGAGGGACCCCAGGGGACACATCGTTTCAATTGTATATCACCTTAAGATGACCGGAGGGGAGATCCAGGGAGGGGACGACGCCGCCGAGGCGAAGTGGCATGATCTTAAGAAGCTTCCAAAGTTGGCATTCGATCACGACGTTATAATCAGGGATTTCATAAAGTGGAACAAGTAGAATATGGACCTCTAGTATTGTTATCTGATTTGAAAGTAGATCAAATTACCATAATATTAACTAGCTCTCCCAACATTATCAACCAAATCAATTATTTGCTATTCGGAGTTGCGTGGGGAAGGAATTGAAAGGTAATTGCTCAACGGGTCATTAAGTATATATACCATCTGTTACACTCTATTGCCCGGAAGAGAATCGATCAAGACTCGATGTTCCAGAAGTTATTGGAGTGATCAAATGCATAGAAGAGTGGTATCGACAATACTTATTGTAGTCATCCTTATTCTTATCCAATTTATCGGGATCGGAACCGGTGAAGCGGAAAGTGGTATTGGATCGACCAATTGTGAAGAAAGCACCATTTGGCTCTCATCCCACGAGGGGATCAGCCTGAGTGGAGACATTGAGCTCATGAACCAGGCATTTCTTGAGGGATGGCCCGGAAACGGCACCGAGGGGAACCCTTATCTTCTGGATGGGTACTCGTTCATAGAGAGCACTGGAACGATCTATATCCGTGACACCACTCTTCATTTCAATATAATCAACTGTACGTTTAATACAACGAGAACAGGGATCGGTCTACATGGTTCATCCAATATAACCCTGGAAAACAACACTTTCTTGGGTTTCAGCGACCCTTCGATCTCGATTATGGAGTGCTACAACATCACCATTCTCCATTGCGATCTCAGCAACGGCCCCGAGAACGGCATTGAAATATATCATTGTTCACACATCCTGATCAAGGAGTCCGTGATAGAGAGTTCATCCTATCGAGGTTTCCTTATCTATAATGTAGATAATGTAACGATACAAAATGTTAATCTACGGAACAATTATCAAGCAATAGATATGTTGGTATGCGAAAATGTTCTCATTGAAAGTTCCAATTTCACAGATAGTAAAAATTACGGAATTGAGACAAGTCACATTAATAACCTTGTCATTCGGAATTGCGATATAGAAGGATTCTCAAGATATGGAATGAGTGTGCATGGCACCAATATCCTTATTCAAGACAACACAATAAGAGGGTACATTAGCGGACTCAAAATCGGCTATTTCAATGGGCTTGTGATGTACAATAATCAATTCCTTGGATGTGGGATCCATGTTAATAATGCACATGGGGATTTCTACAACAGTACCATTCCTCCCAACAACACAGTAAATAATGTGCCGATCTTGATGATAAAGGACCGTGATTTTAATGATGGAGAGGTGGACCAGGAATACAGCCAGATGATCCTTGTAAACGTCTCTGACCTGGTGATCAAGGATAAAACGATCGTCGAGGTCGGGACACTGCTTACATTAATCAGCTGTTCCCGGATAGTGATCAATGGTCTTATTACATCCGATCTTGAAACAGGTGTGTATGCAATAAATTCAGATAACCTGACGATCACAAATTCATATATCCGTAATTTCAGAAGATACGGCGTTGTAGTACAGAATGGTCAAGATATCAAAGTAGATGAGAATACAATATGGAACAGCCATAACTCAGGTATAAGATTCAGCCTATCCACCCGAGGTTTAGCCTCTGGAAACATCATTGAAAACGTCTCGACAGGGATATCTCTGAGTGGGAATAAGGAGCTTATTGTTAAGGAAAATATTGTAAGAGATTGTGATCGATATGGAACGGTCATTCAAAACAGTGACCTGACCGAGATCAGTAAAAATTCCTATGATAATTGTTGGATTGGGACCTATGTATCTGGAAATGGCAATGTCTCCATAATAGGAAATATCATAATGAACTCATCCTCAGGTGTCTCTCTCAGTAACGATATAGATCCAGATAGTACGGATCGAATGAGGGTTATAATTGAGAACAACCAGATCTCCTCCCGTTTGGGAGATGGCATTCTGATTAGAGGTTTTGCTGATACGTTTTTATATTCAAATAAAATGGAATTCTCTGGAATAAGGATCAATTCTATTGATTCAAAAACAGAGATTGCAGAGAACAACACGCTTAATGGAAAATCCATACATTATGAAAAGGATGTCAATGGGGAGCTTCTGAGTACCTTTGACGATCCGGGCCAGATCATTCTTGTCAACTGCAGCGAGACCTCCATTGAAGATGAAGTACTTTCAAATGTAAGTTCGGGGGTCCAACTTATCTCCTGTTCCGATATCAGGATCGAGAACATCTCGATCGAAAATTCGATCAAGGGTGTCCACCTCTATGAATCCGCGGATATCAATATATCTCATTGTCTCATGAATGATGTTGAAAACGGAATTTACTCTTGTTATGTGGATAGATTGGACCTGGAAGATCTCAAGATTTCAGGAGGTTCATTCGGCATTGATATTTTAAGATCAAACAATATAAACATATCCGATTCGAGGTTTGAAGCCCAAAGCGATATTGGCATTCTTTTAAGGGTAGTAAGTGATTCCGATATCCAGGATAACTTCTTCATCAACTGTACTGTTGGAGCCCAGATGCGGGACAGAGTTTACAACTCCGTAATACATGACAATGTATTCTACAAGTGCGCGGGACCAGGACTCAAGATGGGTGGGGATAGCGACAGTGATACCACCCGTGGTAACATGATCTACCGGAACCTGTTTCTCTTCAATAACGGCTCCACAGAAACAAACGATCCTCTGAAGATGCAGGCAATGGACAACACCGAGGAAAACTACTGGAACTCAACCGACCAAGTTGGAAACTACTGGTCCGACTGGACCGGGCCGGATATCGATGGAGATGGGATTGTCGACGTTCCCAAGGAGATCCTATTTGGTGGAGGAAGTGATTTCCACCCTCTTGTTGAAATGCCATTGGTGCTGACCAGCCAGCCCGAATATTTCGGGGGGGAAGGAGGCAATGGTTGGGTAAATCTCACATGGGAGGAACCATTCGAGGATGTACTGGGAGATGGACACACCTATGAGATCTACAGGTCAACCCCCGGAACGGACTTTGTCCTGATGAGGGAGGCGGGAGAGGATGAAAGATGGTTCAACGATTCCATTGTAATTAACGGTCTTGAATATCTTTATTACATGATCTCCATCAACGTGGTTGGAAGGAGTGAACCGACCCATGTCCTATCGTTCACACCTGATGGTGACCCACCCTATATCGTATCATTATACCCGGAAGAAGGTGCCATGATCAACTCGACCAATATCACCGTGAGATGGAGTGTCAAAGATTTCCATTCCGGGGTGAATACTATAGAGGTGAGGATAAACCAAGGGCAGTGGATCGATGTGACCGAAGCGGAGCTCTACTCATTCTCAGATCTCACGGATGGGCCCCACACAATAGAGCTAAGGGCATTTGACCATACAGGAAACAGCATCCTTCTTTCACACAATATTACAATAGATACGACACCTCCCGAGATCGAAATCTTCTGGCCCTCTGGCAGCAGATATTTCAGGTTCAAGGATGTTGAGATCGGCTGGAACTGTACCGATCTGCTGTCGGGGGTCAACGGGGCATGGGTGAGGATCGATGAACATAGATGGGTGGAATTCGGGCCTGATCTCCAGAATACTTTCTTTGACCTTACCCACGGGGAACACAGAGTGGTTGTCAGATCGGTTGATGGAGCAGGGAACTTCTTTGAGGTCGAAGAGTTTTTCGAGGTGGACCTGGTGCCACCAACCCTGAGGATCATACACCCAGTTCAGGGATATATCACAAACACGAACGATATCGATATCATCTGGGATTTTGAGGACGATGGTACGGGAGTGGTTGAAATAGTGTGCGAGATAGATGGAGAGTTCGCTTTCAACGCCTCCTGGACTGACACGGCCCACACCGTTTCCCTGAGTGAGGGGGGCCATATTATCGAAATAACTGCCCTGGACCGAGCCAGAAACCATTTCACGTCCCATGTGGAAATCCGGATCGACACGACCCTCTCCACCATAACATCCAATCTACCCGTGGGAAACATGGTTGACATCGCATCTTCGGCCTGGGTCACTTTCTCGGAGGCAATGGACCACGAGAACACCACCATTGGGATCCAGGGGGTTTCCGGAAACATCTCATGGGAGGGAGATACCATATATTTCGTCCCCTCGGAGCCACTACAAAGCGGAAAGGAGTTTAATGTAATCGTTACCGGGGAAGATCTGGCAGGGAACCTTATGGAATATTCATGGCAGTTCCAAACGGAGGGGGTGGAAAACGAGATCGACGATGATGGGAACGATAAGACCGATCACACAGTTGCAATCATCGTATCTTTGATCGGTATGTTCCTGTTCATATTGATTGCCGTATACGTAGTGATGAAAAGAAGGAAAAAGCCCGAGGATCAGATCGAGGGATCCGAGGAATGAGGAGAAACAAAAACACTCCTGAAATGTGGCATTCCAATTCATTTGTATGATCAAAATTACAGATAGGAACAGATCAATTTGATCCAACCTCGAGGAAGGAACCAGTAAGCCCAGATCACCTGATATGGTCCAGGCTGAAGGAACCCCGCAGGTCGAAGTTCCTGTCCGAGAAGCTGTATTCGATCCACGCCCTGCTCATTACGTCCCCACCACCCTCCAGCCTCAGATGATACTTCAGGTCCTCCAATTTGAAGTCGATGAAACCGGACATAACGTGTTTCATCGTCTGTATAACAGATGGATCATGCATACCGTGGTCAACGATGTTGATCGAGGTGCAGCCGTACCTCTTGTTCTTCGCATTGAGCACCTGGAAGAAGCGGAACACGTGGAGCGGCTCGATATACGTTAGAAGGGTCGACAGCGAGAAGAACACCATCCTGTGGTGTTTGTGCTTCTTTATGATCTCCTCCTGGAACGTCTCCATCGCGGTCTGAAGAGCATCCAGGTCGGTGGTCTTCTCCACGTAGATCGTATTTGGATATTCTCCCTTGAGCCCCATGGACCTTGAGTACAGGTCTATGTACTTCATCAAGCCTCTTTCCTCGTAGGCATCCACCTTGGGTATGATATTGCGTAGCTGGTTCTTTATCTCCTCCGGCGTATGCTGAGTGGTGACGTATATCACCGGAATACCCTTCTTGAGGCCCTCGGCGATGAACAGGTTGGTGAACGTCCTTCTACCAGAATATGCGGGGCCGAACAGCAGGAAATTGGATGAGTGCGGGAGGCCGCCGTAACAGAGGTCGTCAAACCTCCTTATGCCCGTACGGACCTTGTCCGTCTCCTGTGCGGATTCCACCGCCATCTCCATGGTGATCTCCTTGTCCACCATCTTCCCCTCCATGTCCCGGAGCTCCCTCTCCTTCCGCCTGAGGTAATCCTCCTTCTCCCTGAACTTCAGCTCCAGGTCGCGAAGCTGTTTCTGCCTGTTGGCCAGCTCCTCTCCCATTTCAGCGGCCTGGGAACCGTCCTTCATGGACCTCATCGATTTCACCTGCTGATCGATCTGTTTCCTCTCCTTGATCATCAGCTCCTGGCGTCTGGCAAGCCTCTCCTCGGAGAACGCCAGCTCGTTGACCCTGTCCTTGAGCTCCCGCTCCAGGATCTTCACCCGCAGCTTGTCGGACTCCAGCAGGTCGCCCGTGTTCTCCAGGTCCTCGTTCCGCCCCCTGAGCCGGTCAACCTCCCTCGCCAGTTCATCTATCTTGTTCTGGTAGTTCCCCTCCATGACCAGGAACCGCTTCTTGTACTGCTCATCGATCTCCGTGCGGACCTGCCGGGTGTCTCCGGAGGAGGCCACCCCGTCATCCTTCATCTTGATGAGGTCCTCCTTGAATTTGAGCTCCTGTTCCAGGTCCTTGATCTTCTGCTCCTTATCCTGAAGGCCCCGCATGAAATCGGTGACCTCCTTCTGCTTGTTCCTGATGTTGCTCTCAAGATCGCGGAGCTTCTTCTCCCTCTCCTGGAGAGATGCCAATATCTCACCGCTCCCCTCATCCTCCCCTCCGCTCGCAGCTGGCGGCCTGCTCCTGAGGTCCTCAAGTTCCTGGTTCTTTTCGTGAAGCTGTTCATTGAGGCTCTGGACCTGCGCTTTGAGCGCCTCATCAGCAGCGGCCCCGACGGTTCCTCCGTCTGCCGCTGGCCGATCCCTGAGCTCCACCATCTCCTGATCCTTATCCTGAAGCTGTTTCTTGAGGCTCTCCACCTCCTCCTTCAGGCCGGTCTCATCTATGGCCTCCGGGATCTCCTCGCACTTCTTCTGTATCTCCATCTCCCTTGCCTGGAATGTGAGGAATTCAAGTACGGCGGTGGTCTCCAGCTCCTGCTGCTGTATCCTCAGCTCCTCCTGTCTCCTGTTGACCTTCTGTTCGATATCCTGCAGGCTCTTGTCCTTATCGTTTATCTGGTTGATCTTCTTCTCAAGGCGCCCCTCGCTCTGTCTGAGCTGTTCCTCCATCCCGATGAGAAGATGCTCCTTGGCCTTGAGGTCCTTCTTCAGATTGGAGAGCATCCCTGTGATCGCCTCGATCTCCTTCATTCCCCTGAGGATCTCACTTTTAACAGTGGGTTTCGTGGCCATGATCAATTCCAGCCCAGCAAGGTCTTTCTTCCCATTTGTCCGGCTATCGGATAAAACCGGATATACCAATAGAATATAATTACTTTATACTTCCCGAGATTAAATGGATACTGCTATCTCCCGATCAACCCATTGCGGTAGTTATTTATCCGCATATATAGGTTCCCTTTCATGGTCGTGTTGACTATCGGTGGACCTCCCGGATCGGGTACGACCACCGTCTGCAGGATATTGGAAGAGCGATTAGAAGCCAGATACGTCTATGCCGGAGATATCTTCAGGAAGACCGCCGAGAACAAGGGGCTCACCCTGGCCCAGTTCGGAAAGATGTGTGAGGAGGACCCCATCTGGGATCAGGCTCTGGACGGCGAGATGATCCAGATCGCCATGGATGGGGATGTGATCCTGGAGGGGAGGATGACGGGGCCCATGTGCAAGATCGAAGGTGTGGCCTCCTTCAGGGTGTATATCGATGCAGATCGTGAGGTCCGTGCAATGAGGGTGATGGAGAGGGACGGAGGTGAGCTGGAGGAGGTCATGGAGTCAATGAGGGACAGGGAGGAGAGCGAGGCTCTCCGTTACAAGAACATCTATGCCGTGGACCCACGTGACAGCGTCTGGTACGATATGGTGATCGACTCATCCAACCTGACACCCGAGGAGATCGCAGATCGGGTAATGAGGACCGCACTTGAGGTGGGGGACCCGATTTGAGGGATGGAAAGGTAAAGAGGTTCCTGTTTGGATTGATGGGTGATGCGGTCACGACGGCGACCGTTCTATTGTTCGTGGTGTCCTTCACCCTGATCATCGGAGGCCTCCTGATATTCTTGAACTTTTACCCCATGGGGGATCTTTTCTGGTTTGTGGGGGCGATGCTCTCCCTCATGATGATCCCCGTCATCGTTATCATCGGGGTCCTGAACTACAGGATATTCTACAAGTTGATGATCACAAGGGGGAGGGGGCCCTTCAAGTATCTAAAAAAAGATGTTGCTGACCCCAGAACCCTGTCCCATGGAGATAGGATCTCGTTCATCCTTCAGAAGTTCACCTCCCTCGGCATAGCGCTCGTTCTGTTCTGTATCTTTATAATAATCGCCTCGCTTTTCATCGGACTTGGAAATACCTTTCAAGACTTCAAATTCTTTTTCTGGACAGTCTCATTCCCGTTCGTCGTTCTGACCATCACCCTGCCCGCCATAGCCTGGCTCTCATTCGCATATGCTTTCGACCCCTACGAACCCGAACCGAGGGGCATGCTCGTGTTCGCACTGGTGCTCGGGATGCTCTCGACCTTCCCATCGCTGTTTCTCAACAGCTGGAACGACGGCTGGATGTCGGATGTGGGAATCTCCACCGCCGTCGTTTCAGCACCCATATTCGAGGAGCTGTTCAAGGCGATATTCTTCGTTCTGATATACAGGCATATAAAAAGCGAGACGAACGGATTGATCTATGGAGTTGCATTCGGTGCGGGGTTCGCGCTCCTTGAGAATTTTCTGTATGGGTTCGAAGCATCCCTCCTGGCGGGTGGGTTCGGCTTCTTCTTCGTGATAGGCTTCCGCTCGTTTGCCACCATGCTGCTCCACATCATCGGACCCGCCACCATCGGATTCCTCATAGGATTTTCCAGGAGCACGTTGAGATACCGTTTAACGGGCAGGTATGGGGCAGGGAAGGCCAGAATGATATCGATTGCCGTCATGGTCCCTCTCGTGGGTGGCGGCTATCTCTTCGCGATGATCGATCACGCCATATGGAACGGGGCCGGAAGCCTCGGGGTCTTCGGCTTGTTGATACTCCCGGTCCAGACCATTTTCTGCGTGATCCTGTTCCTCATCCTGGTTGTCACCGGTTTCATACTGGGAACCAACAGGTTCCATAGGAAGAGGGACCTGGTGAACTGACGCGGCCTCCCGCCGCATGACTGCTTTTCAAAAACCTTTAATAGGGATTGCCGTTTCACGGCTTCAGGGCCTCCATGGTCCAGCAAACGCTTTGGGCCGGTAGATCAGCTCGGTAGATCGCTCGCTTGGCATGCGAGAGGCCTCGGGTTCAAATCCCGACCGGTCCACCATTCATTATTTAGATTATTCTGGTAATATTATTGATTAAATGAGATTATTGATTTCTAAACTTATACGGGTTTGGAACTCAGTCGATCCACTCTCTCATAATAATCAGTGATAACTTTTTAAAAGTTTAGTTCCTCTTCTGTTCGGAAAAGGACAATCTTCATCATAATTATAATAAGGATTTTGTGTCACCGGCCTTAAGGTTAAATTTCATTTTTTTCTAAAGTATAATTAGCCTGGAGGGAAAATGGAAAAGGGTTGTGACAAGAATTATTCACCTTTTATTGCACTTGAGAGCAAAACAATAATAAATTTTGAGCAGTTCTACCGGTTAGGAGAAGTGTAATAGATGAGGAGGATAGACCGCTTCATTTCAATATCAATCGTATTTCTTATTTTATTTTCTGGAATGACATTAATGATTTATACCCCCGTGAATATTATTCCACTTAGTTTTGTTAAGAATGCTTACGCTTCATTTACTGGAGGAGATGGAACGTCATCCGATCCCTTCCAGATTTCAAATATCTCCCAGCTCCAGAATGTGAGCTCTGACTTGACCGCACATTATGTCCTGATCAATGACATCGACGCAAATGCAACAATTAATTGGAACGAAGGAAAAGGTTTTTTTCCGATTGGAACGGATACCAATAAATTCACCGGTTTCTTTAATGGGAATTATTATACTATCTTTGGATTGCATATCAATCGTTCTACCACGGACAACGTTGGTCTCTTCGGATACATGGGATCAGGAGGTTCTGTGAAGAATGTTCTCCTCGTGGATAGTCATATCATCGGAAAACGGTTTGTCGGAGGTTTAGTGGGATACAACAGTAAAGGAACGCTGACGAACTGTTTTGTTACTGGAGTACTGAAAGGAGGTATTTTCATCGGTGGAATAGTAGGAGGTAACATCGATGGAACAGTAACCAACTCATGTTTTACAGGAGACATAAGCAGAACTGGAGGTTACCTCCCTTCATATTTTGGTGGGCTAATTGGAGACAATTCTGGAACAATATCAAACTGCTATGCCACGGCTAACGTGAGCGGAAACCAATGTGTGGGCGGCTTGATTGCAGATAATTCTGGCAAGGTGTCCAATTGTTATGTTAATGGGAACGTGAGCGGAAGCCACCCTGTCGGCGGGCTCATGGGAGTCAATTCCGGTGCGGTGGCAAACTGCAACTCCACAGGAAATGTAGTTGGAAGTGATCAAGTCGGTGGACTGGTGGGAGTCAATTCAGGCACAGTGTCATATTCTCATGCATCAGGAACAACAAAGGGATCTAGGTGGTATTTGGGTGGGCTTGTGGGAATGAATAATGGCAAGGTGTTAGATTGCTTCGCTATGGGGAACACGAGTGGACATAATGGCATAGCCGGTCTTGTTGGACGGAACGAAGGCATGGTATCCAACTGCCATGCAACGGGAAACGCGAACGGGACCGGAGACTATAATGGTGGGCTCGTGGGATACAACATCGGTGGCACTATATCTAACAGTTTCTCAACGGGAAGCGTGAACGGAAATAAATCTATCGGTGGACTCATAGGATGGAACAATGGCATAGTGTCCAACTCTCATTACAACATTGAAGAAGTATTGATCAACGGAGGAAATCACTTTACCATAGGAGGGCTCTACAACGAACAGTATCAAGATTGGTTATCTAATAACTTCATCCTGAAAATATCCGATTACAGTTCCGTTCTCGTTCCATCTGGAAGTTATTTCAAAATAAGTAATGTTCAAGGGTTAAAAGATTTACTGGGATTCGCAGATGTTGAAGGATACAAATTCCGCCTTGCATCTGATATTAACCTCTCCAGCAATCCTGGATTATACATTCCATATATCGGATCAATTGAGTTTGATGGAGATAACCATGTAATTTCCAATATCGATCTGTATCTTGATTACTTTTCAAACATTGGCTTCATAGGTATCAATCAAGGTGGGAATATTAAAAATTTACATGTTCAGGGGAGCATTTCTGGAGAAGAGAACGTAGGTGGACTGGTGGGATATAACCTTGGGATGATGTCCGATTGTTCCACGGAAGTGAACGTATGTGGGTACTCTTCCGTCGGTGGACTAATCGGATATAATAGCCATGCCACAATATCAAACTGCAGATCAACGGGAAACGTTGAAGGACATGAATGGGTCGGCGGGCTTGTCGGAGAAAATTATTGCACATTGTCCAACTGTTTTTCCACAGGATCCGTAAATGGAGATATAGCCGTTGGCGGTCTTGTGGGTAACAATAATGGACCGATATCCAACTGTTTTACAACAGGTTCTGTATCTGGTCATGGACAAATTGGTGGTTTATCAGGATTTAATCTAAATGAAGTATCCAATTGTTATGCACTGGGATCAATTAATGGTAGTTCAAGAGTTGGTGGTCTAATAGGACAAAACCAGGGCACGGTTTCCAACTGTTATGCTACGGGGTCCGTAAAGGGTGATATATATATTGGCGGGATCGCAGGAATCAATTTTGTAGATGTATCCAGATGTTATTCCACGGGGTCCGTATTTGGAAATTCATTTTGTGGTGGGCTATTGGGAGTCAATTACGATACGGTCTCCAACTGTTATGCTACTGGCAATGTAACCCGGATGTTAGAATCGAACGTTGACATCGGTGGTTTTGTTGGAGCCAATAGCCAAGGTAAGATTATCAACTGTTATTCAACAGGAAGGGTGGCCTATGAAGAAGCAACCGATCCCGTGGATAAGGGTTTTGCAGGAAGTGTTTCCACTGGTTATGGTTTTGATATGAGAGGAAACTTCTGGGACAACCAGAGGAGTTGGCAGATAACCACTTCCGGCAACGCAACTGGAAAGAATACCTCAATGATGAAGACTAAGACTACCTTTTCACGAGCAGGTTGGGATTTCAGAAATGTATGGTGCATGATTGAAAAAGTAACATACCCATTCCTTAGATGGCAGGATACGGGTCCTCCAACAGCAATCACTGGTCCGAACCAAATTGTTGATGAGGGAGCAATAATTGTATTTAATGGTAGCAAGAGTTCAGACGATACGGGGATCAGGAATTATACCTGGACGCTAATAGATGAAACACCTGTTACGCTTTATGGTGTCAATCCGACATATCAGTTCAATAATCCCGGCAGATTCGTCGTTGCACTGAGTGTCTACGATGCTGTCGGTCTCAGGGGCACCGATACAATGGACGTAACTGTATTGGACATTACTCAACCAATTGCAGATACGGGTCCAGATCAGACCATTGACGAGGGAACTTTACTGACATTTAACGGAAGTAGTAGTTCCGATAATGTTAAAATTATTAATTATACCTGGGAATTCATCGATGGAGATCTCATTACACTTAATGGAACCCCGCAAACATATCGATTCAATAATCCAGGTGAATATTTAGTAACTATAACGGTCAAGGATGCCGCCGGTAACCAAGACACAGATTCCATGATAGTTAAGGTCAGAGATATCACACCATCGGTTGCGGATGCGGGTCCAGACCAGAATATTGACGAAGGAACTCAAATGAGATTCAACGGTATCGGAAGTTACGATAATGTCAAGATCGAGAATTACACATGGACTTTTAAATATGGTTTCGATGAGGTCATTCTCTACGGTATCTCACCTACTTTTACTTTCAATATACCAGGAAACTACTCGGTCAGACTCAAAGTCTTTGATGCAAATGGGAACAACAATTCTGATATAATGACTATTGTTGTGAATGATATTACACCCCCATCAGCTGATGCAGGTGAGGATAGAATAGTTCCTGCTGGGACCACCTTGTTTTTGGATGGACATTTATCCTATGATAATGATATTATCAAGGACTATTTTTGGTACTTCAACTACAACAGCGAAGAACAAAACCTTGAAGGAGGCAATGTATCGTTCAAATTCGACATTGGAGGGACGTTTGAGATAACGTTGCAGGTCATAGATGTATCTGGTAATCTCAATAAAGACACAGTAACCATTATCGTGATCGATACTGGTTTGGTCAAGGGTATTGTTCATGAAAATGATGGTAAACCTATCGAGAACGCTATCATTTATATCCTAGCATCCAACAATGAAACCTATACTGCAATGACAGGACCGGATGGCTCGTTTTCTTTGGAAATCGATTATGGAACCTTCACTTGGAGAATCTCGAAGGAGGGATACAGATCGATATCCGGGAGTTCTTCGGTTAATGCAATGGATGAGATACAACTTGACCTCTCCAATAAAAACCTTGAAAAGGAACCTGAGACGGAACCATCTGGGAGTATATCCAGATCGGTATTCGTCCTTCTGGTAGTAATCGGTATGATGATCCTGATCATTTCAATCGTTGGGATCACATTCGTTTTCATAATGAAGAAAAAAGAATCAGAGCAGTCGATCTTCACGGAAGAAGAACAGAAAATGATCCCCGAAACCGAGGACCCATTCGAAGACTAATCTCTTCCCGAAAATTAATCAACAAGATATTCAGAGTTCTAAAGAGATTAAGATCACTTCACGAGGAGTATGGTAAGTTGGGATCAATTTTTCCTATAGGTACATTTAATAAAACATTTCCTGCCTCCATGATTATCAATTTATGCCTTGGTTCGAAAAGGGTAAGAATCCATTCCCATCAGGAATCTTTAGAAGAAGATCGTTTCCCAATTTCAAGACTTGTCCGAAATGTATACTAAATCGGAATATTGGGTGCAGTCCACAACAAGGAGGATTGTAGGCCTATAATGAAGGGTTTTGAACCAATAAGGGCATAGATCCCGACCGGTCCACTCATCCTTTTCTTAACATTAATTAAATATGGATGAGTGGCCCGGTCTCTTGACTAAAGGTAAATACATTCGCTTATCAACTCCTTTAGTCATACCTTTTTTTCGCTGTTTATCAAATGGTAACAGTCTCCGAAAAAAAGGTCCCGACCGGTCCACCATTTCTTTAACTATCATTTTGTTATTGTGAAATGGTAGACCGGCCTAAAGAAAAAAATAAGCTTACTTAGGAGAAAATTCAAAATATAGGATGAAGGTCATTACATCTCGGGAAATGTCGAGGTGTTAATCTGTCAACGCGTTACTTATCCAGGGTCACTGTGCTCTTCGTTGCCGTAGCTTTCATGATCATCACGCTGTACCCTGCCGGTTCATCAAGTACGGAAACAACCCCTACCCGGGCCGTTCCGGTCCCGGACGGGGTCATTAACACGGGAGAGTACGAATATCTGGAGAAACTGGAGGATCAGGAGTTCGAGGTGTCCTGGACCGTAAATGGGTCCAGGATCCACATGGCCTTCTGGGTCAAGTCCACCGGCTGGGTCTCCCTGGGCCTGGACCCCGCCGACCGTTTCATGACCAACGCCGACATGATATTCGGATGGGTCTCAAGCGGGACAGCCTACATGAAAGATGCCTTCAGCACCGGTAAGTACGGCCCCCATCCGGAGGATACTACCCTCGGCGGCAGCTACGACATCATCAGCTTCGCGGGAGCCGAAGCCGCCGGGTACACCACCATCGAGTTCGTCAGGGAGATGACCACCGGGGACCCCTACGACAAGTCGTTCGTCAACGGCACTGCGATCAAGATCATCTGGGCCTACGGAGATACCGACACCTGGACCGATATGCACGTAAGCGACGGTAGAGGAAACCTCACACTTGGTGGAACCCCACCCACTCCACCCAATGCATCCTCAGAGCTTGACGGGGTTATCGAACCCGACGAGTATAACCACAGCTCGTCATACGATTCCGGCAATTTCCTCCTCTACTGGAACGTCACCGGAGAGGATATCATCATAGGAATGAAAGCGCTGGCGTCAGGCTGGATATCGCTGGGGATCTCGCCCACTACCATGATGCAGGATGCGGACATGCTGTTCGGATGGGTGGCCGGGACGACCCCTTATGCCGAGGACTCATTCTCGACGGGAACCACCGGCCCTCACCCGAGGGATACCGAACTCGGAGGGACCAACGATATCAAGGCCTTCAACGCCACGGAGTCCGGAGGCTGGACCACGGTGGAGATCAGGAGAGCACTTGCCACCGGGGACGCCTACGACAAGGATATCCTCACGGATACCCCATTATCGATCATCTGGGGCTACAGCGATACGGATAGCTTTGATTCCATGCACACCGCTGTCGGATACGGCACATGGAGGGTGAATGCATCCGCACCACCTCCGCCACCTCCACCCAGATCTGACTTCGACGGGATCATCGGACCTGATGAGTATGGCAACCTTACAAAAACGGACGGCGACAGGTTCGAGCTCTACTGGAAAGTTAACGGTACATCCATAGATATCGGTATCCGGGCAGAGGTCACCGGGTACGTCTCAATAGGCATCGATCCAACCGACAGGATGAAGGATGCGGACCTGATCTTCGGATGGGTGGAAGGGGGCCTTGCGCGGTCAGAGGACCATTTCTCCACAGGGGTGGTTGGACCCCACTCGCTCGACGAGGACCTGGGGGGAACATTTGATATCATCTCCTACAACGGGACCGAGTCCGGAGGCTGGACAACGTTCGAGTTCAGAAGGAACCTGACCACCGACGACGCCTATGACCGGACGATAAGAACGGATGTGGCCTTTCCCCTTATCTGGGCAGTTGCGGACTCCGATGACCCCACGGCCACCCACACCAGAAGGGGGACGATCATGTGGAACCTCTCCAACGCATCAGCGCCTCCCCCTCCGCCCCCACCTCCCCCGCACCTCTCCGACTTCGACGGGGTCATCTCCGAAGGGGAATATACCG
>JAUVCN010000051.1 GCA_030595715.1 Thermoplasmatales archaeon | reverse complement strand
ACCCTCTCTGGCAGCCAGGGCCAATGAGTTGATCTTTCCCGTATTTGGTGTCAGTTTGAAGAATACCGGAAGTGATGTCCGGGATACCACTTCTTCCACCAGTTCCCTGATAACCTTCTCATCCTGGCCGAACTGCAGTCCCAGTCCCTTCGCATTTGGACAGGATCCGTTGATCTCTATGGCATCAACACCCATCTCGGAAGATAGCTCTGCGGCCTGGCCGTATTCCTCGATCGTGGACCCGAACACAGAAGCGATGATAGGATACCCGTTACCGGTTTCCTTCAGGTATACCTCGACCTCATTCCTGTATTCTTCAATGCCCGGATTCGGAAGGCCCATTGCGTTTATCATGCCGAAGGGCAGCTCGATGATACAAGGATTCGGATGACCTTCCCGTGCCTGGATGCTCAGTGATTTGGTCACCACACCTCCGGCACCGTTCCTGATCGCCATGGCCATGGACCTTCCGGTCTCATCTGCTATACCGGACGCAAGCAGGAGAGGGTTTGGAAACCTTATCCCTGCTATCTCCACGTTCAGGATGGGGGCGTTCACACCTTCCGGGGTCATCGAACATTGCGATGGATGGAGGCCTATTTCTACCTTATGTTCTCAAGATAAGATTTTACTGGCAGTTGGTATATCCATGGCAATGATCAGGATCGATAGACCTGACATGGATATCTAGGATATTCGATCAAGGACCGACCCCTAGGAAAGATTATCCCATATCATTACAATGCCCCCTTGATCGGGAGGTATCCTCAATGAAGAACGCTTTCAGATGGCTCCGGACCACGATGGTCCTCGGTCTTGCTTCCATATTGCCTTTGGTCTTGATCGCCTGGGTCTTGTACTGGTTGTATAACTTGATCCTGAATCAGGTCAGGCCCATCGCGGAGATCCTCAGTGCCAACACACATATCCACATCATAGTTGCAAGCCTGATCACGGTGGCCGTGATCCTGCTGATCTGCTTGCTTTTAGGTTTGATCGTTAGAACGAGGATAGGCAAGTTCTTCCACGAACAGGTTGAAAAGAGGATACTGAAGAAGATCCCCGGTTATACGGTGACCAAGGAAGTTGTCCTGACATTCTCCGGTGAGCAGGAGATGCCTTTTTCGGCAGCTGTCCTTTGCAGGCCTTTCGGAGGAAATGTCTGGATGACAGGATTCGTGACGGACAGGTGCAAGAAGGAAGGCATGATCACTGTCTTCGTACCAACCGGTCCGAATCCCACATCAGGTAATATCTATCATATGCCTGTCAGCGAGATCAAGGAACTGGACAACAAGGTGGAACAGGGAATTAAAACAGTTATCGGATGTGGTGCTGGCAGCTCCGTTCTTGTAAGGGAGGCGAAGGTGAAGTACGATCCGAAACTTGTAAAATGATCGGCCATGTTTCAGGAATTCCGATCATATCAAAGTGATATCACTCAATATGTGTTATCATGAAGATCCGTTGTACCCCTGCAAAAACTGAAGAATATTAAAATATCTTAGAAATTGAAGTGAATACAAAAAAAACCAATGATCTGAATGATAATATTTTTATAGTGAATATCTGATTTATTCATATGGAAGTGGAGCTGAATTGTGAATTGCAGTGTGAGCACTGCGACGGTTGGTTCAGGTCCTCTGTTCAATTCGGTTACCCGGAAGCATTCTTCGATCTTGTCAGGGAGACCTGCACCATGAGCTGTCCCATGTGCGGCACCAGAACAAGGTATACGAAGGAAAGAATGAGATTTATCAGAAGGAAGGACAATGGTTCTATCAGCATAACCGAAGGAAGGTTTATGCTATAGGTCCGATCGAACGATCATTGTTCTAACTTGAAAGTTGAAGGATCTTTTTTTCCGTTCTTGATCGCTCAATGATCATTCCTCGTATCGATCATACATCTTCTTCCTTTTGAACAATACAAATAAAAGGATCACAGCTACAATGATCGCCAGGATCAATAGAATGAGAAAATATTGCGGGCTTTTTTCTTCTTTTTCTTCCTCTTGGTCTGGAACCTCTACTGTATCTTCTGCAAATATCTCGATCTCTTTTGAGGTCATGGTCGAGGATCCAACGGTATCCATCACTGTGAGAGTGACAAGATGAATGCCAACAGGTAATGAGAGATCGATGGACCTCCCCTCTCCGATCATACCGGAAATATTCGATGTCCAAAGAAAGGTCAATTCGTCTCCGTATGGCAAATCAACATCAAATGCAATGGCTGTTACCATCTGGTCCTCACCCTCGATATAATTCTGTTCTGCTATCATCACTGCCCCATATGGAACATCATTGACCGATGTTACGATCACCGTTACAACGATCTTCTCTGAAAGATCACCATCAGAAGCTGTGAAATGGATATATCCTGTTCCGAACCAGTTCTCATCCGAAATGATGGTAGCAACACCTTCATTGATCGATATTGAAAGGCTTTTCGATCCAATATGATCAAATGAAAGGGGATCTCCATCCATATCATGGAAGATATCATTGAGGTCCAGTGAGGTTCCCTCGAAGTCCTCAGCCCAGGTCATGGTTAAATTGATCAAATTCGATACGGGGCCATTATTGACGTCGAGAATATTGATCGTGAATTCTCTCCAATCGTTCCCTCCATTCCCGTCAGAGACGGAAATGTTCACCCACCAATCACCCTCGTCATTACTGGTTGGGAAAACTGACAGGTTTCCGGTTTCAGAGTTGATCTTGATGAATGAAGCGTCCGTTCTTATTTTCCACTTCATGATATCGTTGGTTGGATCGATATCCGAAGCTTCCAGATCAATTGAAAAGTGAGAGCCTTCATAAATATCAGGGATATCGAATGGCAGGATCTCTGGATCATCATTTACATTGAGAACGGTCAATAAGATATTGTTTTCATCGAATCCCCCATTTCCATCGGAAACGTTTACCAGGACCCTCCAGGTCCCAACATCATCATTGCCTGGAACACCTGATAGGGTCCCTGTATCGGGGTCAATATTCAGAAAGGATGCGTTGGTCTCGAACGTCCATCTCAAATTGTCATCTGTCGGGTCCACATCGATAACCGGTATATCAAGATGGAATTCCAGATCCTCAATGATCTCAACAGGATCGATCTCCAGGATCACTGGAGCATCGTTCACATTGATCACATTCAAAGTGATATCAACTGAATCCTTGTTGTTCAAGAGGTCCTCAATCTCTATGGTAACGTTATATGTCCCAACATCATCATTGGAAGGAGCTCCTGATAGAACTCCATCATTATCGATCGAATACCAGTTGGAGTTGTTACTGAGCGAATACCGGACTGAATTTTCACACCCATGTATCCAGCATGGATCCAATTCAAATTCAAATTCTATTGAAAATGTACTATCTTCGTAAATATCAAATGATCCTTGGTTGGACTCAATCGATAAAAAAACTCCCTCGATCTGAAAATTTAGAAATGGGTATGATGTTCCTTCAATAATTCCCCATATGGAAAAAAGATCCCAATTCATATCCAGATACGTTAAACCTTTCTTCATTTCAATAGTAGGCCTGCCAATGCCACCATCACTATCTGAAAGACCAGAGGTTTGGATGTCCCAAAAACATCTGGTCACCGAATCATCGTTGTATCCTACGAGTCCTCCAATATCATATCCAGAACTGTTCAAGTGACCTGAAGAGTAACATCTAGACACTGTTCCAGAATTTCGTCCCACAAGTCCACCTACAACATCAACACCTTTCACGTTGCCTACTGAGTAACAATTTGACACTGAGCCAAGGTTATCTCCTACAAGTCCACCTCCATCCGTTACTATCCTGCTCAGGTTACTTGCTGAGTAACATTCAGACACGGTTCCAGAATTTTTACCAACGAGTCCACCAACATATTGAAAGCTCTCCACTTTACCTTTTGAAAAACATCGGATTATGGATCCACCGTTTCCTCCAACCAGACCACCAGTGTTATAGCTGCCTTTGACCGAGGTATTTGATGAACAATATGATAGAACATCTGAATTTTTCCCGATCAAACCCCCAATGTTACTATAACCCGAAACTTCACCCGTGGAAATACATCCGGAGATCGATCCGGAATTGTCTCCGATCAACCCTCCTCCATATGTTCCTGAATTAAACAAATTGATCGAAGACGAACATTTCACTACTGTTCCTGAATTAACTCCAATAAGCCCACCGGTAAATCGATGTCCACTCACAATTCCGGAAACAGAACAGTTTGTTACACTACCATAGTAATTTGTTCCGATCAATCCACCAACATGATGATTCGCACGTACGATGATATTTACCAAAGAGATGTTCATGATATTGGAACCTTCACCGCTAAATCCAAAAAATCCAATGTAATAATTTGCATATCTGTAAGAAGTGATGTTGAGATCCGATATTGTGTACCCTTTACCGTCAAAGAAGCCAGAATTCAAAAATGGGATGTAAAAGCCCGGTTCTGATGATAGGTCAATATCTGAAGTTTGTCCGTATTTGTGATCACCATACGTTGCAAATGGAAGAATTTTTTTCAGATCATCAATATCTGAGATCTCATAGCAATTTTCACTATAATTGAATGTTAGATGATCATCAATATCCAATGTTAGATCCTGGCCTTTCCAGTCATTGAATTGTTCTTCATAGATACCAAAAGGTGTGACATGTCTTTCATTGTTGATCCATGTGGCATCAATGCAGTAAAAACTATTGAAAATACTGGCTGGATCATATGAACCTACCAACCCCCCAATCTCTCTTTCACCAGTTATATTGCAGATCGAAAAGCAGTTTTCAATTCGGCCCATACAATCTCCAACCAAACCGCCAACAGAAAATTCACCAATGACTTTCCCTGTCGATGAGCTGTTTGAAATATATCCGTAATTGTTGCCTACCAGTCCTCCGATATACGATTCTCCACTTACACATCCTCGGGAATTACAGCTATAGATCGTACCTCCTGCGTTCTGCCCCAGGAGTCCTCCAACATAATTATCACCACTTATGGTGCCATTAAAGGAACAATTGAAAAACAAATACTGCTGGGCTGACCCTGCCAATCCTCCAACAAAGTCCTTACCAACAATATAACTGTTGATAAGAGATAGATTGCATATCTTTCCTCCAGTTGAGATCATTCTAAAAAGACCAACCCCCGTCTCGGAGGGACGTTTTATAAACAAACCACTGATGTTGAAACCAAAACCATCTATGCTTCCGGTAAACCAATTATAAATATCTTCATTATCTTCAATTGGATCGAATCCTTCCCCCTCATTCCAATCTCTTGTTTCACTTGCATTGATATCATTGATCAACACATAATGTGCGGTCAGATTGGCACTGATATTCTGTAATTGAGTAACGTTCGATATCTGATAGGGATCGGATTCAGTGCCATTTCCTCCAGCAAATTCAATCCCGGATAAAGAATGAGGTCCGATCAATCCTTCTCCTTCTATTGACACATCAAATATCAATGAAGAAGAAAGGATCGATAATGTGATGATCATTGTGAAATAATATCTGAATTTGATCATTGATGCATCCTTCCCATTTGTAGTAATCTCTCAAATATCCTATTTAACAACTTTCATTTCATGAGGGTTCATGATCTCCAAATTGAAAACCATTCTGACCCTATTTATTCTCTTCCATTCAGAACCTGAGATCGATCGTCATCTGTCCTGCACCCGTGTGTTCAGGTCCTCTCTACAATGTGGTTACCCGGAAGCGTTCTACGATCTTGCCAGGGAAACCTGTGAAATTGATAAAATAGAAGGTTTAATTAGGTAGTTTAACTGTAGTTTAACATAGTGATTAACATGATATCCAAGACCGTACTGGCCAAAGGCCAGGTCGTCATTCCAAAAACGATCCGTGATCTACTCGGGATCAATGTAGGTGATGAGTTGATAATAGACGTCAAGGATGAAAGGATAATACTCTCGAAAAAAATGAATGTGCTCGATATTTTTCAGGATGTGTCCGAAAAAAGCAGGAATGGGACCTCGATGAAAGAGATCAAAAGGGAATTGGAGTCCAGATATGGGGGGGAGTGATCTTTGTACCTTGATTCCAACATCTTCATTTTTGCCGCAATAGATGACGGGAAATTGGGTCAAGACTGCAGAAATATCATCCGGCTGATCAATGAGAAGAAGATCAGCTGTGCAGCATCATTCATAGTCATAGATGAAGTGATATGGATCTTGAAAAAGAAAGTTGGAAAAGACGATGCTATCAAGATCGTGAAGGCCATGCTCTCCATGCCAATAAAGTGGATCTCGCTTGACAGATCGGTTATCATAGAAATGCTGGAGATCTATGAAATAACAGAACTTGATCCGAGGGGTGCGATCCATTTTACCTCGATGAAAGGATCCGGCCTGTCCATCATGGTAAGTGAGGACAAGGATTTCGAGAACGTGGAAGGATTGGAAAGAATAAGTGCATCAACATGTATCGAAAGATATGGTTAGTATGTGAGCTCAATGTTATGGCCTATCAACGATCTGGGGAATCAACGGATCAAACTCCGATCAGTTACCGATATTTTTAGTGATGGACAGAATGGTGATCATGTCAGATCGGTAAGAATGAACCAGATTGAAAAATAAAATTACCAATAACAAAGGAAACGATTCATTCGAAGCCTTCGGTCTCGAGCTCCACTTCCTTTGGTTTCTTTGTCGCATACAACCTCAGGTCATGGATGTCGAAGTTACCGAGAAGGCTTTCCTTCTCCTTCGATATTAGAGCATAATGGACTCCGTTCCTTTCCTTGATCTGACTGGTGAGCCCATTATCAATGGAACATTTCTGATAGGTCTTGAGGTTCTCCACACTGAGATCACAATGGGGAAGGTCCGTTTCCTCGGGATCGGTAATGACTGCTATAAGGTGACCCTTCAGCATCTGAAAGTTATATTGCATGGATCATCACATGACTACCAAGGTTCTCGACATTAAAATCTCTTTCGGATAATTTGAATGGGCATATAGATCAAAAGAAGGGATCAATATCCCATTTCGGAGAGATACAAACACACAGGTTAATGCACATTTATAATAAAAATATTATTATACATTTAAATATTTTATTAAACTTCAGATTTTACTCTTCCCACTCGCCTTCTGTTTGGCATAGAGGTCCTCTTTTGCGGACCTCACGATGAAGTTCAATCTATTGTAGAGGTTCACCTCGGAGGATCCGGGATCCATATCCAGATAGAGGACGTTGAGGTCCGGATGCTTTACTTTGAGTGACTTCTCCACTCCCTTTCCGATTATATGATTGGAAATACATCCGAATGGCTGCACGCAGACGACATTGTGGATCCCCTCATCCACGAACGCTTCGATCTCTGCAGGTATCAACCATCCCTCTCCGAACTGGTCCACCAGTGTAACGACATCGGAGGACCTTCTGGAAAGTATACCAGTATAATGGTCCACCCGATAGTGTTTGAACTTCTTCTTGATCCTTCCGTATCTCTTCAACTGGTACTTGACAAACCATTCCTCGGGCCATGATAGGAAGAACTTCCAGCTCTTCTCCTTGGTCCTCCCTTCCACATGGAACCTTGGATTGAGAAATTCCTGGGTGAAGAAATCGAAAATGGGTGGAACGATCACTTCGATACCATTTTCCAGCATCCAATCAACGACATAGAAGTTTCCGAACGGATTGTATTTGACATAGATCTCCCCGACGAATCCGATCATGGGGAGGTCCTTATCATGGGTCTCTATCGCATTGAAATCCCTGACAGCGCTCTTCAACGCGGTCACAAGCTCCATCTCCCTCTGATATCTGATCAACTCCTTGGCCATTGCCAGATATCTATCGGCAAGGATGGAGGCCTGCCCCTTGATCTTTTCTCGAACAACTGTGGAGTTGTACATCTGCATGATGGCGTCCGAGAACATCAGTCCATGGACCGCGACCCTGGCGAACCTTATCATATCGAACTTCAGACCCGGTTGTGGATTGAGCTGGTTGGGTGCAAGTGTAAGTGTCACAACGGGAATATCCTCGTATCCGGCGGATAGAATTGCTTTCTGAAGAAGGGAAAGATAGGATGAGGCCCTGCACTGACCTCCGGTCTGCGTCACACCAAGCGCGATCCTGCTACGGTCATATTTACCCGAAAGAACAGCCTTTATCAGATCTCCGATCACGATGATCGCAGGGTAACATATCTCGTTGTTGCAGTATTTCAGGCCGATCTCGACCGATTCCCGGTCCGGTTCCGGAAGTGTCTCTATATCATACCCCTGGGAAGTGAACAGACCCTCGATGAGAGGTGAAACGAACCTGTTGAAAAAAGGTACAAGGACCTTTCTGCCTTTATCCTCGATACCGAACGGAGGTGTCTGTTTGCGGGGGATCGGATCGAACCTGCTTCCCAATCCCCTCTTCTCGAGGGATTCCATCATCGACCGAAGCCTCAATTTGATGGAACCCGGTGATGAGACCTCATCTATCCGGATAAGGGTATGGTTCTTGCCTGCCGATGCGAGGATGGCCCTTGCCTCATCACAAACGATAGCATCGGGACCGCATCCGAACGAATTCAACTGGACAACCTCAACCATATCCTGATCCCTGGCCCATTTTACAGCGTTGTAGACCCTGTTGGGATACTGCCACTGTGTCAGGACCTGGACACCATCCATCCCTCCTTTTACCGCAGGTATGGAGTCCTCTGTGATCACATCGGCCCCGAGCGATGATATCATCTCCGTGATCTTGTGATTTATCAGATGGTCGACATGATAGGGGCGGCCCACGAGAAGGACGACCAGACGGTCCTCCTTCTTCGCCTCTGATAGGATCTTTGCAGCTTCTCTCCTCACGTCCTCACGGTATCGATCCTGAACATCGATGGCTTTCTTGAACGCCCTGTCGAAGGTCCTCCTGTCCACTCCGATGGAACGGAAATATTCCCATACACCTTTCTTCAGAAGGGGCTGGTTGCGGAACGATACCGTTGGTGAATCGAATGGGATACCGTGTATCTTCTCGGGGTCCACAGCAGATCTGACAACGTCAGGATAACCGGAAACTATCGGGCAGTTGAACGAGTTGAGGGAGCTCTCGAACTCCTCCTCTTCGAACACGACCATCGGGAAGAATATTCGGTCCACTTTTTCCTCTATAAGCCGTTTGATGTGTCCGTTCACAAGCTTTGCCGGGAAGCAGATGTTCTCCGACATCACTGCCCTCGAACCCAATTCCGCTATCTCGTTGGTGGAAGGAGGAGAGAGAACGACCTCGTAACCTGACTCAAGCAACAGTGTGTGCCAGAAGGGGAAGTTCTCGTACTGGTTCAGTACACGGGGTATGCCGATCCTGCCTCTGGACCCACCCTTCGGTGCCATCTCCCTGTCAAAGAGGAGCTTCAATTTCGTATCCGTCAGGTCCTTCCCCTTGATACGGTCGGTCCCCTTGTTGGTGAAGATCTTCTCACAATTGTTCCCGGTGTAGAATATCTCACCGTTACCGAAGGTCATCTTCGTGACGACGCAATTGTTCTGACAGCCCTTGCACCTTATGTAATCACTTTTCAGGTCAGTGGCCTTCTTCAATTGTTCGAGACCTATGAATGTCGATCCCCGGTCGGAGGCATCATCCATGGCGGTCAAGGCAGCCCCGTATGCCCCCATCTGTTCTGGCATATTCGAGCAGATCACCTTCTTTCCAAGGACCAGTTCAAGTGCCCTGTGGACCGCCGGGTTCCGGAAGGTCCCCCCCTGAACAACGATCTTGTTTCCCAGGACCTCCGTGTTCTTTATCTTCAGGACCTTGTAAAGACAGTTCTTGACCACCGAGAAGGCAAGTCCGGCGGAGATATCCCCAACTGTGGCACCTTCACGCAGGGCCTGCTTGACCTTGGAGTTCATGAATACCGTGCATCTCGTTCCGAGATCATAGGGGGATGAAGCGTCACATGCTTCATTTGCGAAATCTTTCACCTTCATTCCCAATGTGTTGGCAAATGTCTCGAGGAACGATCCGCATCCGGATGAGCATGCCTCGTTGATCTCAATATCATTTATCACCCCATTCTGGATGAATATCGCCTTCATGTCCTGGCCGCCTATGTCCAGGATGAAGCTGACATCCGGAAGGAACTCCCTTGCGGCCCTGAAATGGGCAAGGGTCTCGACCATCCCGATATCCATACCGTATGCGGCCTTGATCAGGTCCTCCCCGTAACCCGTCACCGAGGTCCCGACGATGTCCAATTCAACCTTTGCCTTTCTTGCCATCTTCCCCAGGCCGACCAAACCGGTCTCGACCGTGCCGATCGGGTCACCCTTGTTTCCGGAGTAGAACTGATAGGCGATCCTTCCCCCCTCATCGATCAGAACTACCTTTGTCGTTGTGGAACCTGAATCCACTCCAAGGAAGCATCTCTTCCCCTTCATATCTGACATGGAAGATGTCTTTTCGATGGCGGTCATCCTCTTCGATGACCACTCATGCAGCTCCTTCTCATCCACGAAAAGGGGATCGAGCCGATTTCCCAGGAACTCGTCGTTCATAGGGCCCCTCTTCAGGATCCCCTGCAACCCATCCAGGGTTGTTTCCAGCCTCTTCATATCATCATACAATGCAGTACCGATGGCTGGAACAAGCGCGGGATCCTCGGGATCCTGGATGTCCCGAACCTCCAGTTCAAGGACCTCCATGTAGCTCTTCTTGAGCTCCGGCAGGAACGTAAACGGTCCCCCGCAGAAAAGGACCAATGGCCTTGGATCGTAACCTCTTGACAGGGTGGAGACCGTTTGTAACGCGACCGCATGGAAAACAGATGCTGCGATATCCTCCTTGGATATCTTCCTGGCCATCAGGTTCTGGACATCGGTCTTTGCAAACACACCGCATCTTGATGCGATGGTATGAACGGTCTCGCTCTTTTTGACCATGCCATCAAGTTCCGATATGTCCACGTTCAGAAGTGTTGCCATCTGATCGATGAAGGCTCCTGTGCCTCCGGCACAGTTGCCGTTCATCCGGATATCCACTCTCATCTTCTCGTCGAAGAAGATCATCTTTGAATCTTCCCCTCCGACATCTATCAGGGTTCTGACATCCGGATACTTTCTTCTAACGGTCTCTGCTGCAGCAACGACCTCTTGTACGAATGGAATATTGTACCTTTCCGCCACCCCGAACCCTGCACTTCCCGTGATGGATACACTTACATCGATATCTCCAACCTTCTTCCTGGCCCCCTCAATAATGGATTCCAGGGTCTCGGCCACCTGAGCGTTGTGCCTCCTATAGTCACGATATATAACCCTGTGACCCTCATCCAGAATGACCAATTTGGCAGTTGTAGATCCCAGATCGATCCCAAGCCTGGCTCTCATAGTTTCCTTAGCAACCAAGGGCTAACCTCTGCATGCGAAATTATAGAGTGTTCTTAAAATTTATGGTGGTTTTGACACCCGATCTCCTTGCAGAACAGATATAAACTCACAAATTCATGGATAATGGGTGACCTGAATGAAAAGATACAAGAGAATTCTTGTTCCGGTCGATGGCTCGGAACTGTCCAACGATGCTTTCGAACAGGCAGTATCTCTGGCAAAATTGATCAACGGGACCGTGACCGTTCTCCATGTTATCGAACACATCTATCCGGGTCTTTCGGATATGGACGGACTGGAGATGATCTCAACTTCCGGCCTAATAAAGACCGAGACCCGGGAACAGGTCCAAACCTTCCTTGAAAAGTATTCGACACAAGGAGAAGAGAAAGGTGTACAAACCAGTACCTTGATCAGAGAAGGTTCCGTAGCCCATGAGATCGTCAACATATCAAAGACATTTGACCTTGTCATCATCGGAACCCACGGCCGCAGGATGATAGCATCGCTGTTGATGGGGAGTGTTGCGGAGAAGGTCTCGAGACATGCACACTGTCCTGTGATGCTTGTGAGGAATATAGGAGACCGGGATCAGGAATAATGATGATATAGGAACAATCCCTTTTCCAAGGGGGAAAGGGTTCATGGTCGGATTCGAATGGCTTGAGGGATTAAGTCCAATAATGCAGGCACTGCTAGGGACGCTTTTCACATGGGGATTGACGGCACTTGGTGCGTCGATGGTATTCTTCTTCAGGAAACCGAATAGAAAACTTCTGGATTCAATGCTAGGTTTTGCGGGAGGAGTGATGATAGCTGCCAGCTTCTGGTCGCTTCTTGCGCCGGCCATCGAGATGGCAGGGAACGATCCCATGCCTGAATGGATGCCGAATTACGTTCCTGCAGGGGTCGGATTCATGGCAGGGGGCCTGTTCCTCTGGGGAGTTGACAAGATCCTCCCTCACGTTCACCCGGGTTTCAAACAGGCGGATCCCGAAGGTATCAAAACATCATGGCAGAGGAGCACCCTATTGGTCCTTGCCATCACCCTGCACAACATACCCGAGGGTCTTGCAGTGGGGGTTGCCTTTGGAGCGGTTGCCGCCGGTTACCCCAGTGCGACCATTGCCGGGGCCGTTGCACTGGCCATCGGTATCGGGATCCAGAACTTCCCGGAAGGGTTCTCCGTTTCGGTCCCGTTGAGACGAGAGGGGGTTTCCAGATTGAGATCGTTCTGGTACGGACAGCTCTCCGGTATTGTCGAACCCATCGCGGGTGTTTCCGGGGCCCTCCTTGTTATCGTCATGAGACCTCTTCTGCCCTATGCTCTCGCGTTCGCTGCGGGGGCAATGATATTCGTTGTGGTCGAAGAAGTTATACCCGAATCAATGAGCATGAAGAACACCGACCTAGCAGCAATGTCCGTCATGCTTGGTTTCCTGGTGATGATGACACTGGATGTTGCCCTGGGATGACCATACTACATGGACCAAACATTGGAATAGATCATTTATAGGACGAAATAAGTGATAATAAACCCAAATGGTTCCAGATCCGACCTTTATTGGTTTTCACCAGAAATCTCATATATTCTGAATTCGAATTGATATATCATGGGGGATAGAGAATGAATAGACATAAAAACATGGTTCCGGCTGTTATCCTAGTTTTCTTTATGATCATATCCATCGGGGTCCTGATCTACCTATCATCGAATGAAAAAGGATCAGAAAATGAGAACAAAGAAGTGACATATGAGAGATCTATCTTTTACGGTCTGGAACCGAATGAAGTTGCAAATATAATTGGTATAGCCGCTCGGAACACTACATATGAGAGCAGTAGGATCGAACATAGTTGTGGTGGTCGCATCCACATGGATTATGATCTTGGGAACGATGACCATCTGAACATATGCTATTCGCAATATGGAGATGATGAATACTATTATAGAGAGCTCTATTTTGCAAAATCCGGATATGAGGATAACGAAGGTGACTGGAATGAAGAATATGCTATCGGCCATATGATGGAAGTTTATCACCGACTATTGGACCCCTTCAATATCTCCGAAATATCTGACCTCAAGATCGAGATAATCCCCTGGGGACACGATTTTGCAAGCTGGAGAGTGACCATCGTCCAGATGAACGAGGGTTTCGAAGTCGATGGGACGGGACTTGACGCGCATGTAAGCCGGGAAAACGGGGAGATCAGGACCATGACCATCAAGGATTGGATCTTCCCCGATCATGAGTTTGATATCGCGATATCGATAGAAGAAGGTGGAGATCTGACGTATTCAGAACTGGAAGCCGTTGGATTCAATCTATCCTACCGTGCTGAGACCATTGTGAACGATCCCATAACAGGTGAGGATATAACTGCGATCGGCCACCAACACAAGATCTTCAACATTACCAGAAATGATGTTCTCTATATTGGACCTTCACTCTTCGACGGTCACTTCTGTTATCGTTACAAGATCGAGTTGATGGACAATTCCACCTGTCTTTCCGATCATACATTTATCTTGAATGCAGAGACAGGACTGGTTCTGAAATGGGAAAGTGGCACAGATTCCGGGAGCATGAGTAGAACATTCTTTGGCAATCTGATCGGAGAAGAGATCAGATGGTCGGATCCTATTTATGAGAACTGATGGTAGTTTTTAAGATTACATCAAAGTTGGAAATGATTGAAATTTTATTGTTTACGCCTAATGTCAATAAGATAATACCTATCAACACAGGAATGATCACTGCTATCATTAAACCCTGAGAGAATTTGCTGTTGTGGAATTCGGTGAAGCTTCCTGGATCGAGGTCCTGATCATCATGCCTGAAGGATGGGCAGGGAATAAAACAATGATCGGAAAAAATTATAACCTACAATATTACATATAGTCATAGTCTAGACAGATAATAAGCGATCAAGAGAGGAGGCGAATTGTAATGATCGATCCACAATTGAATAGAGTTGACATCATACTTTATTCGATCAGATCGATCCGGTCAAATAACGAGACTCTTGATAGAAAAAGAATGAGCCGGAGCCTCGGATTGAAACTATCCACATTCAATAGATACCTGAGAGATATCATCTTTAAAGGTCATCTCAGATCGGTAAAGAATGAAAGTGGCAGGATCATGTCATACAAATTAACAGAAGCAGGTCTGAACGGATCTGAGATTACTGAAAATGTGATCTCATCAATAATTCTCGATCCCGAAGTAAGTGGTTTCTTGAAAAAGGTTCCTCTTGATCTGGTATTGAAGCAATTAAGAGATACTTATGAGAGGATCGAGTTGATAGATCGATTCTTCATTCATGGAGAACAGAATGTTGCCCGAATTCTGGAAGAGACAAAATTCATGAGATCGGATTCAAATATTTCTTATCTATTAAGAGAGGTATTCTCGATGGATGGAGAAGAAGAACTGAGATCCCTTGAAGAGATATTGACTTCATCCAGTATATACAGTATCTGTCAGAAGGATGGGCCTGCTGATGACCCATTCTCCGATCAGGATATTGATCATCTCATCTTGAAGGCTGAGGTTCAGAGGAGAATGGGATCCGTCAAAGAGGCCTTATGTATATATGACGGACTTCTAAGAAGAAGGAAGGGGCTCGAATCGAATAGATGGATACTCTGTTTTTCCGGAATAGTACAATGCATGGTCTATGAGAATGATTTCGAGGATACTCTGGAACTCCTGAACAACACCATGGAATCCACCCGGAATCCGACACATAAAGCCTTCCTCAAGAAAGTAAAGGCCGATATCATGCAAGACCTTGATAGCTTCATTGAAGCTTCGGGTCTTTACAGATCCTGTCTTGGTATATTTCAGGAGAGGACCTATCCGGTTATCAGGGCCTCTGTCTTGAACAATCTGGGAGTGTTATATTTCCGGAAAGGAGAAAAGAATATTGCCATGGGATTATGGGAAGATGCATTGAAAATCGTTAAAAAGATTGGATTGAAATGGTCGATCCATATGACCTCGATAAATCTTGCAGATGTTTATTCTCTTCAGGGAAATACAAAAAAGGCGCTCAGACTACTCGGAGAGGCAAGATCATTCCTTAAAACAGCAGGAGACCTTGAAGGTATCTCGGATGTTGACTTCAATATGGCACTTGTTCAGATCGAAAAGGGAGATGAAAAGAGAGCAATGTACTATTTCAACAGGTCCGAGGATTTTCCATTGTCATACAGAATGAAAGTCAAGGAAAAGAGAGAGGTGTTCAAGGGTCGAATGGAGTCGAAAGGTTGGTGAACTACCCACGCCCTTTTAAACCCCCCCTCCGGAAAATCCGCTAGTCGAGCAAGTATTATATTCTCTACTTCAATATTATTAGTTTCGATGTGGAAGAAAGGATGCGTGCCAATTCTATTCCTTATCGGAATGATTTCCCTAACACAACTGATCAACAGCGAAGCGGATGCAGTTGTGACAATGCCAAGATGTGCGATCATCATCGTATCGGACCATAACGGATTCGACGAAAACGAACTGGATAAAGCAGATCAATTCTATTCATATCTGCTGGATGAAGGATATGAAAGTGATGAGATCAAATACCTGACCCAGAGCTCGAAAATTGGATGCGATGGAGCTCCGAATACATCCAATATCAGATCATCATTCGAATGGTTGATCAACACTTCAGCTTCGTCCAGTAAACCAGTTATCTACATTTCGGATCATGTGAAATGGACCTGTGGAAATGTCACATTCCATTTTTCAGATGGTAACATCAATGCGGATACCATAGATGGTTGGCTGGATCAAACCGATTATCAGGAATTGACTATGATCCTGAACGGTAACAGATCGGCACTTGCAGGGCCTGATCTTTCCGGACTGGATAGGGATATCATATGCTCAATGAGATCGACCCAATCATTTGGACAGGACCTATTCAACATCACAAGGAGTCTGAAGGATAATTCTGCGGACTTCAATTTCGATGGCGAAGTGAGTTATATCGAAGCATACTGGAAGGAGAAACTGAACCTTCTTTTCTACGTTCAGGAGCCACAACTTTACAGCGGATAGGAGATGATAAGATGAACAAAATAAAAGGGTTAAAGAATATAACATTGGGGTTGGTATTAATCGCCTCAATGTTTGTGATGGTAAATTTGATCGAAGAAGTCGCTGCAGTAACCAGAACAGTTGACAATACTGGAGGAACACCATACCAAACTATCAGGCAAGCTTTAATGGTTTCAGGTCCAAATGATGTTATTGTAGTAAACTATGGTACAGGAACATATAATGAAAACAATCCGTTGACAATTAGCGTGCCATTGACAATAGTTGGGCAAGTCCAGAATAATCTGATGCCAACAGTTGTCGCTATAAATACAGGCTCAAACGTGTTTTCAATTACTGCTGGTTTTCCAACACGACTAGAAAACCTTGGTATTACTGGAGCCACTGGAATGGGTTGCTCAGGTGTCTATTCTCAGGTTACTGCGACAAATGGCAATGAGGTAGTCATTCAGAATTGCCGCGTTTACAGTAATTATATCGGCGTGACTTTCACTAGTGGATCATCTTTTAACATTATAGATGATAGCTATGTGTATTCAAATATCGATAATGGAATTAATTTTGAAGGTACAAACAACCAAATTGATGACTGTGGTTCTTCATTCTCCGCTAATACCGGAGTATATGATAATGGTGGCAATGGAGTATATTCGACGTGTTTAACTAATTCAAGGATTGAAGATTCCAACATATATGACAATGATAGCAATGGAATATTCATGTCCACCGCGAAATCCAATACAATCCAGAATGTTGAGATCTGGTTAAATGATGAAAAAGGCTTATATTTATCAGGAGATTCAAATGATGTTGATGGAATGGGTAATCGCCATATAAAGGACAATATCTTTACTGGGATTTCCACATTTGACGTATATATTAGTGGCTACTCAAATACCCTAGAAGGGTATACCATCACTCAAACGAATGGAGCAGTTGGTAGGACGGGGGTCCAAACAATACATTCAGAACCATCTGGTTTGCATATATATCCCAATATCATCTACAACTGTGAGATCTCCAATTATGATGGAGCTGGATCAATTGGGGTTTGGGTTGATGGTGGAGATGATGTAACTGGCTCTTCAACAGAGATCTATGATAATATGATAGGTATAAAATTAGGAGACACATCTGCTTCTTCAATTGTAGATTGTGATAATACAGCTCATGCTTCAGGTTCCGAAAATATATTTGATAATGAGTTGGGCATTCAAGTAAATTGTGACGATGCCATCATTCTGGAAACTTATTTCTATTATTCTCCAGGTGTTGGTGGCGATGATGTTGGAATTTTAATTGACAACTCCGTTATTGAAGCGTTTGATGCAGATATTGATGACTGTAAATTTGAGAAATTGGATATCGGGATAGAAATAATTGATTCTTCTAGCAATCAACACTCATCAATTGATGGTTCCGAATTTGATGATATGACCTCATATGGCATCTATATGTCCAATGGTTGGTGTGATCAAGTAACAGACTGCACATTCGATGATTGTATCGAAGCTGGAATTTACTTAGATGACGCGAATGGCTATTTGGATGAAGATGACACTATTCACTATCTGGAAATATCGGAATCGACATTTTCCAATACTGTTTATTCTACAACCAGTTTGCATACAGGAATATATGGAACTGGAGTCATCTATATTGAGATAGATGATTGCACATTCGATGGTTACAGAAAAGGAGTTTGGTTAAATGACGAATCGGTGGATAATATAATAAGCTCCTGTACTTTTTCGGATGCAAATGATCGTTGGACATCGGGTACTTGGGGACAGAACACTGCTGATGTTGGGATCCATTGCAAGTACATGTCAGGATCAAATTTAATAGATACTTGTGTTTTTTCTGATCTAAGATATGCAATTGGAATAGAAGGATGCTACTATATTGATATATTTGGTAACACAGCATCATATTCCACAATGACTGATTGTTACGTTGACCTTTTCGCAAAATATCTGGCAATAAATGGCCAAGGTAACGTTGGTTCAACTGGCAGAATAAGAGATTATGGAACGAGTATCACTGTGGAATTGGAAGGAACTTCTTCAGATGACACAGATTTTACATATAAGGATCTGGAAGGAACCACCAGTTATACTTCAGGAGCTTATGACAGCTTTACATTGGAAACCTGAGGAATAAATAATTTTGAATAGTGCTCCTGGTTAATATTAATGCCAGGAGCTTTTTAATATCTATATAAATATCAGATAAATATTTGGAAGGGATAGAATGAGGGGAAAAACAGACTCTATAAATTTGATCGCTATTTCAATGACTCTACTATTAATATTTACAATAAATGTGATAAATATTAACGTTGAGGGAAGAGAGTTAGACCACAATAAAAGAGGGAGAATCTTTTCCCCATACGTTATCGTTGACTCTTCCGGGTCAGGAGATTTTGATGACATACAAAACGGATTGGATGCTGTTTCTGATAACGGGACACTTCTTATTATGAACGGAGTGTATACAGGACAGTTCTATGTTAATAGATCAGTTAGAATAATTGGGGAATCAATGGATGGGGTTACTATTCAACCCTCAATGATTAACCGGACTTCAGTCTTTGATATAGAGGCATCTCATATTCATTTTTCGAATCTAACAATCATTGGGTATAAGGGGATTTCATCTATAAACCATCAGACAGGCATCCGTTTCTTTGATGAGGTAATGGATATTAATATTAAACATGTCAATTTTACACGATTACAATCTACTATATACCTTTTTGGAAAATTTGATTCATTTATCTTATCTAATATTAGTACAGATTCCGGATTACTCATGAGTACTAGCGTAGAAATCAAAGATATTATAATAGTTAATTCACAATTCATAGGGGGATATATGTTTGAGAATATATTTCAGAACACATATTTTCAAATCACATGGAGGCATAAATCCATTCTCATAAGGAACAGCACTTTCTTAAACAATTGGAAGATATCGATACCATTAATAGATAATGGAAAGGTTGAGAATAATAAGTTCATCAACAATGCCACAAATGTTCTATCTGGTGGCATCATCGGTTTAGATTCTGGAATTGTATCTAATAATAGCTTCTCAAACATCTCCAATCCAATAGGCATCAGTCTCAATAATGGAGATTGTAATGTAAATAATAATTCCTTCGAGAATATTGAAAAAGCAATCTATGTTTACACTAACGAAAACCCGTGTGAGATTAAGGATAACATTTTCAATAATTGTACGAATGGAATCGTTCTTCGAGGAGATATCAATGTAAATATTAGAGGAAACGAATTTCATGATGCGGGTATTGAATTTGATGATAGATCAGAATGGGTTTATCGAGATATAGAAATTCAGGAAAACAATATCGATGACAAACCGATTGTTTTCTACAAAGATGTTAATGATTTAGATAGCTTTTCTGAATTCGGCCAACTTCTAATGGTAAACTGTGATAGGTTTGATATTGAAAACATGGAGATTCGGGGTGGGGAAAATTACCCCCTGATCTCAGCCATCAATTCCAACTATGGAGTGATTAAATCGAATGAGATCTACGGTGGAGATTCTAGTATTTGGCTATCCAATTGTATTGGGACTATCGTGACAAACAATTCCTTTGATGAAAATAGTGACATGACTCTGTCCAGTTGCACCGGATCTGATATTTATTACAATACATTCGGTGCCAGTAATGAAAGTTTCTTTGATGACGGATCAAATTCATGGAGTTATTCTGGGTTTGGCAACTTCTGGAAAGGATTGAACTTACCAGATTCCAACAATGATGGGATATCCGAGATCGATGTTTGGATCCCTGGTGGAGGGAACATAGATAGGAATCCCCTTGTACCTGGAGTTGTTCTGGATTGGGATCAGATGTTCGATGTCGCAACCACTGGAGAGGACGCGCCAATAAAGATCTTCGCCCGTAATAATATCTTCAAGGTATTATCCAATTTATCATTGGAATTCGGGAACGAAACAGCGAGATATACTGAAGTTTTTCTTGGAATTGAAAATGAAGAACACATCTATTATATTAATATCCCAACGAATAGTACTGACAATATTACTCTAGCTATCTCCGCAAGAGACATCTTGGGGAATAACTATTCTATTGGCCCGATTACCATCGAAGTCCAAGACAATGATAAGCCCGAGATAGAGTTGATACATCATGAGGATAAACTTGCGAGAGGTATACTGACAAACACTTTCATTTCTGCAAGAGATAATATCAGAGTAACCGAAGCATGGGCCATCATAGATGATAATGCTGATCAAACCATATCTCTTATCTATTCAGAGAGCATGTGGAAATTGAATTCAAGTACTGAGGACCTAGTTCTGGGTGATCATTCAATTACCATATATTGCTCTGATGGATCTGATAATATTGCATCAATTTCGTTGAATCTTACAATAACCGATGGTTCACCACCTTTGATCACTAGAGATCTATCATATTCCAAAGCTTATACTGGCTCCCGGTATCATATTATTATTATTGCGAAAGACCAATCAGGAATATCAAATGTGAATGCTAATATTAAACAGGTAAAATATTCTGATGAGATTGAATTGTTACCAATTACACCAGAAGAGCTAATGGAAATGAGCCTG
>JAUVCN010000162.1 GCA_030595715.1 Thermoplasmatales archaeon | reverse complement strand
TAATCGGATCGAGATCGGGAAAAAATTCATTGAAGCGAAGATCAAAGGGATCGAAACCGTCATGAAATGGTTGGATCAAAGATACCCTGAGATCCATCCACATATTATGAAAATGGATTATCGCAGGATACTTGAAGATCTTAATAGAGCAAATACTGATAAAGACGTTTTACAGATTGAAGGGGATCTATCCCAGAAGTATTGGACGGCTTTGAGAGAAAATTTTCAAGAGAATTTCGACCCATATACAAAAGGGTTTGGAAGTAACGACGCACCAAAAGACTCAATAGATCCTGTCAGATCTCTGTTTGACTATGGCTATGCTGTTCTTGAAAGTATTTGTTTAAGGGCTATTAATGGAGCTAATCTTGATCCATATATTGGTTTTCTCCACAGAATAAAATTAACAAGGTCACCACTTGTGGAAGATTTTAAAGAGCCTTATCAATGGCTTGTAGATAAAACAATTATCCAAGCTATAGAAAATGATCTTTTCAATAAGTACGACTTTCTTCGAAATGATGATCTGACCATACGATTAAAACCAGATAGTTTGAAGAGACTGATCAAAGAATTGGATAAGACCTTTAGCCAATCCACCAAGTATAGGGGCAGAAACCATCAATGGTATGTACTAATTCAAATTAAAACCCAGGAATTATCACACTATTTCATGAATAATCGGAAAGATCTTGACTTTTCCATTCCTGAGCCTTACTTAGAAAACCTTGATAGTAAAGAATTACGGGAAAAGGTCTTGAAAATTTCACTTTCAGATTGGGAAAAAAAGGGGTATAGTCAAGGTTCTTTGATCTATTTGAAAAAATGTGCCAAATCAAATAAGCCATTCAAGTTGAACAAACAATCTGCTGAAAAGGTCGATACAATGAATAGAGAAGTATAGGCCTTTTGTAATAGACAGGAAATAATGAATAGTGATGAAGATATCCCCACAAGCCCCCCTAAAAGGAAAGATATTTCAATACTTTAATAAAATATTCATGAGTATTAATTGCATTCTTTAAATTCTCCATTACTGGGCCTTGTAGGTAATTCGCAAAATATAGCTCCAAGGAACAGAATATTATATCAACAGGTCCTGATCAATATCGAAGCAAATGAAGTATTCCATAAGGGAAGCTGGGGTGGAGGACCTTCCGGACCTCCATGACCTTATTGACGGGGTCTTCGATACAAGAGTCGCATCTCATTATTCAAAAGAAGGTATAAAGACCTTCAAAGGCCACATTGAACTGATCCATTTGATTAAAAGTATCAAGAAGAATTACTGGGTCTTGCTTGCAGAAGATGAAAATGGAGTGGTCCTTGGAACAATATTCATCAAGAACAGGAACCAGATCAACCTCTTCTTCGTCAGGACCGAACACGAGAGAAGAGGAATTGGAAGGGCACTGCTCGATGAGGTTTTAAAGAGGATCATGGAAGATGATCCTGACGTAACAAGGATCACCGTAAGCTCCTCTCCAAATTCAGTAGAGGCTTACAGGAAGCTTGGATTCGAACCGACCGATTATGAGAAGATCCTTCATGGAATAAGATACACTCCGATGGAACTCATCATACGGTGATCGAACCTTCCTTTATCGTGTTCAGGATCAATTTGGTCTCCGTCCTCTCGACAAAGTCATAGGTTTGCAATCGTTTTAAGAATCGGTCCAACCCGGCCCTGTTCTTGAACCTGGCGATCACGGTTGCATCGAATGAACCCGTATTGTCGAATACCATGAGAACAGAATCATACCTTGCGATCTTCGATTCGATCAGCTGAAGCTTGCCTTTTGCCACTCTTACATCAACTATAACATGGATATCAAAACCCACAATATCGTAATCGATCCGGGCTGAATAGCCTTTGATGATCCCGGAATCCTCCAGGTCCTTTACCCTCTTCATTACGGTAGAAGGGGATATGTCCAGCTCCCTTGCGATCTCCCGATAGGAATCCCGTCCTTTCTTCTGAAGATGGTTGATGATCGACCTATCCGCTTTATCCATGGGGATGTAATATGTCCAATATACATTACAATTTCGGATATAATTGAAACATATGTTCATATTTTTAATTTTTTATCAAACATATGTTCATGTTCTTCCGGATCAAGCATTTATAGTCAATAAAGGATCTCTCGATCGAGATAGAGACCATGACTATCAAGAATTTTGGATTCAACGACCTGAAGGAGGTGAAGGATGCGCTGAGGGGAGATCCCGATATCAGGTTCATCAGGTTCATAACAGCAGATATGAACGGTGAGAGGCCCTGCGGATTTACGATCCCGGTCTCCGAACTCGGAAGCCATATCAAGCAGGACGGGAGTCTTGATATCAGGGATGACCTCAAAAAAGATGGTGTTCTGAAAGGGTTCGATGCATCTTCTCTTTATCCCGAGAGGATCAATGAATCTGACAAGAACGCGTCCCTGGATTTTTCAACAGCAAGGATCGTTCCCTGGTATTATACAACAAGGACCGGGGGATTCGAAAGAAGATGGAAGGAAATGGTTGTGTTCGGCGACATCCTTGATCCGAAGAATGGCCCATACAAATATGATTCCAGGTCGATCCTGAAGAGGACCTTGAAGAAAGTGAAAGACCTAGGGATAGCCGATACCGTATACATAGGACCTGAACTGGAATTCTTCCTGTTCAAGGCCGATGAGACCGGGTTTCCGGTCATCGAGGAGTTCTTCCATGATGATTGTAGATATCTAAGACCCGTACTCGTTGACAAGGGAAGGTACTTCAAAGGTGGCAAATTCGGAGAGATAAGGAAGGAAGCACAGATGATCCTTCAGGAGATGGGATACAGGTCGGAATATGACCACCACGAGGTTTCGGAGAGTCAGCATGAGATCGATCTTCACTATCTCCCGGCACTTGAAATGGCCGATCTTGTTATCCTCTACAGATACATCATCAAGAAGGTCGCAAGGTCCTATGGACTGTTCGCGTCGTTCATGCCCAAACCTATTGCAGGTATAAATGGAACCGGAATGCATACACATCAATCCCTTTTCAAGGATGGTAACAATATCTTCTATGATGAGAACGACAGGAACCGCCTGTCGTTGGATTGTGGAAGATACATCGCAGGGATGATGCAATACATACCGGAGATCACAGCAGCGCTCGATCCATGGGTGAATTCATACAAACGTCTTGTACCTGGGTATGAAGCGCCTGCCTACATCTGCTTTGATGTTCAGAACAGATCATCCCTGATTAGGATACCCGGATATGATCTGGATGATCCGAATGCGCTAAGGATCGAACTCAGGAACCCGGATCCTTCATGCAATCCCTATATTGCGTTCTCTTTGCAGATAATGGCAGGAGTGAAGGGGATCGTCGATAAACTTGATCCGCCAGACCTCAAGGATATCAACGTGTTTGCTCTTTCCGAAACAGAGATGGAAGAAAAGGGGATCCGAAGGTTGCCACCTGATCTTGGGACCGCTCTCGACCTGATGGAAAGCAGCGATCTTGTCAGAGATGTCCTTGGAGATGAGTTCCGGACCCATTATATCAATGCCAAGAGAGCTCACCTGCAGGATTATCAAGATGGACTGGGCCACAGGTTGAAGGATGGATCGATGAGAACGCAGATCTCGAGATACGAGATAGAAGAGCTTCTCCCTGTGCTGTAAGAAATAATGAGGATAATTTACAGGTCCCGATCGACATGTATCACTTCCGGGGTTCCTTGATCCTGAAGAACGTATTGATCAGAATGAACGGAACAAGTGAGGAGATCAAGGCCAGGACAGGATATATCAGGTACAATGCCACCCTAGACATATCCTCGGCCCCATCAAGGGTGAACAGTGAGAATGACATCATGACAGCGGGGATCGTCATTGAAACATATGCCCTGGATGTCCTTGAAATAATGGCCAGTCCAAGGGAGATGATGGAATAGAAGATCACGACGACAATGAATGTGAACATCCTCTCCCCTATGCTGCCGGCATCGGAAAAGAGAGCCGCTCCGATAAGGAAGAAACCCAGAAGGAGGCCGATGACGGAGCCAATGATGTTGGCGATAACACTTCTTATCTTCACCATCTTAACATTATCATGTAACGATTATCGCATATATAGAGAATGCAGCTAGTGAACACCAGGGGAATACCCTTGAAAATTCGCCAATGTCCCTGACGGTCAATGTTGGATCTGCCTTCACGGTGCATCCCTCTCCTTCGGACCGAGATCATGTCTGTACAAATTGTTGATCCTCTGAAGCTTCATTGGATCCTTCTCGCTTCAAACCGTGCCCATTGGAAGAATAACCCAAATACTCTGACCAGGTGAATATCTCCAAAATAATTTTATAACTGAGGGTCAAATAAATGATTACCGAGGCTTTAGATCCTCCATGGAGAACTGAAATGGAACGGATCAGGTATTCGACATACCGCAACCATACCAGACATAGGTATCAATTAATTTTGAGATCCTTGATCATCTCCTTTCTCCTGATCTCCGTCCTCAGCTTGACAGAGGGGGAAAATGTCGAAGCACAATCCGATGACCTGATCGTCAAGGTCGGTTACATAAATAACCGCCCCATCTCCTTCAATTCAAATAATGAACTGAACGGAATAATGATCGATCTTTTGAAGGTCATCGCCATTGAAGAGGACTGGAAACTCATTTTCGAGGAAGGGTCCAGGGATCAATGCCTGAGCAGGTTGTATCAAGACGACATCGATATCATTGCAGGTTTTGGAGACACATATCCATGTAATGAGAGC
>JAUVCN010000091.1 GCA_030595715.1 Thermoplasmatales archaeon | reverse complement strand
CCTGCATCTCTAAGAGCCAATAACCCAGAGGCAAACACAAGCCGACTGCTGATATCCAGAGTATTAACCAAGTCCTTTGGAACACCGAACTCCTCACCAAGATCAAATCTTCCTAATTTACCTGCAAGATGGATGACTTTGCTATTATCATTAATTTTGATCAGTTCGGCGCTTCCATCGGGTTTCTTATCCAACTTCGTGATTCCCTTTTCGATGAAATTCTTAAAAAAATTCTCTTCGATAGGTTCAATCAGGTTTTGTCCCTCCATTAGAATGTCAAAGTTCCTGTCACTGAAAACGTTTGTAAAAGAACCGGGCATTCCGAAAGCTAAACCTGATATCACCACTTTTATACAATTATGAGGTGGAAGGGTCATTCCACCTACCGAGGCTTTCACATCATTTCGAGAGGTTTCTGAAACGGTATTCACTGGCAATGAGAGATAGATAGATTTAAGTAAATTATCAACTGCAGGAGATGATCGTTTGAGGAAGGTTTCAAAATCAATATCTGTTTTATCTTTATTGATAGATATGGTTTTATTTTCCTCTTTTTCATTCTTTTTTTCAGCAGAAGCGAAGGTGTTTTCTTTCAGTACTTCTGCAGATACATTTTCGCTCTGAAAAATTTCATCTATGATATTTCTCCCCCCCATTGTGTATTTCTCCATTCCAATTACGGTTTTCAAGAGGAGAATTCTTTATTTGTCGATTTATTTTCATCATCTTTTTCCTATTCCATTTGGCCCAGATTACAAGCATCACAGGCAAGATGAAAACAGAGACGATCATGCTGTAGAATATTGTGATTATGATTATCATGCCGAATTGTCGTAGAGGTGTCAGGTCCGAAAAACCTAAAGCTCCGAAACCAGCAATTGTGGTGACTGCAGCTCCAAACAATGCAGTCCCTGTATGACTCACAGTGTATCGACACGCTTTGTCGATGTCATCGAACCTATCGATCTCCTCCAGGAAACGTTGCGTTATATGAATTGAGTATGTGATTCCCAAGCCGATGGTCAATGAACCAACAAGTGAGGTCATGGGATTGATCGAGATGCCCAGCAGATACATTGTCCCAACCCCCATTAACAACACAAAAACAACCGGCAGTGTTGTTATGATACCCAGAATCCAAGATTTTTTCAAGATTCCGAACAGTAGTGTGAGAATTACAAAACAGACCATTATGGTGATTATTATAGAATTATTCACACTTTTTTGCAGATCGGATGTTATAATATAACCCAGAATGGGCATGCCTGTAAGGACCACGGAAGTAATCTCACCGTTCCTTTTCATATCGTTCAAAGGCGCAATATCTACTTCCAGATCGTTGTAAAGTCGTTCCTGTTCAATACTCGTGGTTTCCGCGTTTGTCTGAATACGTATTACTGTTCCGTCAAATCTACCATCGGTCCGGTGAAGGAATAATTCACCCTCATCCGAATTAGTGTAAATCCATTCGAACAACATCGTAAAATTCGTATCAGGTCGTCCATCGTTGTTATTATCAGAATTAGAATACATCCCTGCAAAGGTATGATTAACCTCTGCATATTGACTCATTAGAGTGAATATCGATTCCACCATGGGCATATCCTGGATCACGATTATGTGCTTATCATCCCTCATATTATCGATAGTTTCATTGACCGCCCTGACAATCTCAGGATTTGTAATATTCCCTTCCACTAAAATTAGTGCCAATTTTGTCATGCTTGTTTGGAAATTATCATCAAGATATTGCATGGTGTATGTAAGATCGATGTTGTCCGGCAGGAATTCCTTCTCGTCGTATTCTGTCTCGACCTGTAATGCTCCGAACAGTGAAACCGATGCAATTATAGCCACTACGGCCAGAGTAATATAGGGATGATGCTCTGCGCTGTAGGCACCTGCACCAAGTATCTTGTTCAATACCTGTATCCCGCTCCCCTTGACTTCATGCCATTGGATCTTTACTTTATCCTTTGAAAAAACCTCAATTCTTCCCATGTCATCTTTGTTACCATTCTCTTTATTGACCTTGTTCAATTCGTTGGACCCATTTATGACTGCTTTGCCTCTTTTCTTTCGATGCTCATCCAACAATATCCTGATCGATGGTACAAATGTTATCATGATAATAAAACTTGAAGCGATCCCGATCGAACTGAGGATGCCGAACTCCCTGATGGGAGGTAAAGGCGATGAAATATTGGACAAGAACGCGATCATTGTAGTGGCTGTGGCCAGAAGAAGAGCCGAACCAACGAATGAAATGGACGCTTTACTTGAGTCGATAATTCCCCGTCCTTCTCTGAGTCCCTCCCGGTATCGAAGAATGATATGTATACTGTAGTCAATTCCAAGTCCTATCAATAACGCTGGAGTGACAGCTGTTATCTCATTGATACTTGATCCGAAAAAAGAGCCGATTCCCAACATCCAAACCATTGCGATCCCCAATCCGATAAGACCGAGGATCGTATCAGAAATTCTCCTGTATATTATCAATAGGATTACTGTTACCAAAGCTAATGAGATGGGAACCACGGTCATTACCGTTTCTTCTGTCAATTTCTCGATGGTGTGATCCATCAATCCCAATCCCATTACATTCATTCTCGTTGATTCTTCGTACATATCGGTAATTTCTATGATCTTCAACTCACATTCTTCTATGTTGTCCTGGGTTGATGAACCATCCAGCTGAACCATGATAAAGGTCGCTTTTGCCTTTGGTTGAATTGAATTTGCATCGAAATCATTTGAGAAAAGGGAATTAATGGAGTTTTTCCTCTGATCAGCTATCGAGTCATTGGACAATAACCAGTGTATCGTTCCCTTAATTATCGTATCATCCAGACCGGAAAAATCTAACTGTAGGTCCATATTAAGTAAATTTGTAGAAATTGATCCACCTTCTGTCACTATCAGTTTATCCTGGAATGTCAATGACATCAACGATCGCGTGATATCCTCCAGCAATATGTTTTGATCAATGACCATATTCGAATCATTCATATTGGACATTATTTCATTTAACTTCATGTTCAAATGCTCTGTATAAACGGTCTGAGTTACAATATCTGCAATGCTTAGAAGTCCATAGGGTAACTGGGATGACTTCAGTAACGTTGAATTGAGTTGAGCATTCTCAACAATTGCGTTTTCAACGTTGAGCATTTCTGAAAAAGCTTCTCTTGTTAGAATATCATTCTCATCATTATTCGATTCAACCAGTATCTGAACAAATTCAATATTCCCATATTCATCTATGATCTCAAAATATGCATTAACTTCTTCATTATCGTCAGGAAGGAATGTTCGCCAATCCGTGCTAACTTCGATCGTTGAGGCAAAATAACCAAATATTATTGTCAATGCTAATATGATGAATATTATAAATTTCGGTCTTTCTGTTATTGTATTACTGATTATTTTAATAGACATACTATCACCTCTTTTTTTAAAATAATCACACCCAATATTATAGAATAGTAATATTATCCGGTTTGCCATTTTCTCTGAAACTATCAATGGATTTCAAGAGATTATCTAATGTTCCTTTGGTTGAATTCTCAATGTTAGACAAATTCATTTTATCTCTTACCTCAAGGATCTTGGTGAAAAAATCGAGAAATATGAGCATTTTTTTATAATCTCCGATTAGATCTTCAATCCCCGATCTGACATCTTTATCCTTTTCATCATTCTTGATATGGACCAGTAGATCAATTATTGGATTCACTTCAGTCTCCATGAAATTTAAAACAAGTTTTTCAAAGGTACCGATAAATGATATTGTCGGTTTGTATAGTTTCTCTTGGGCTTTTCTACCGGAATAATGAACGATTCCAAGATGAGACAACACATTTAGGTTTCTACTCACAAGCCCCAGACTGTAGCCACAGTGTTCAGCTATCTCTTTTTGTGTTAATGGTTTTCCGATCAGAAGCAGAGTTCCCCATATCTTCCCCGCACTCTCACCCAATCCCCATTGTTTTCCAACTTTCCCCAACCTGTGAATGAATTCCATTTTATCATCCTGTTCCATGATCATCCCTCAAGAGATACATTATAGATAATTTACTTTTTTGTAAAAAGCGGGATCATATAAATTATTTTCGAGTTGTTATTCATTAATATTTTTGATACCTGGACTGTAGCGATTGCAACTCAGAATTATTGTTATCACTTATCACTAATCTTTCCGTTTCAGGTGCCATTTGTAATACCAGTTCGGAAAACGTTCAAGCATCCGTTTTGGGTGCAGGGACCATTTTCTTCCCCTGATGTATCGATTCCATCTTATGAGATACTTTATTTTTCTGATTTTGTTATTGGAATCCTCTCTGAATCCATTAATCGTTTTTATAAACGCACGAATGGATGAGCTGTCCGTCATGGCGGTCTTTTTCTCCTCCATTGAGATTCGTAGTTTTTTCAGGGTTCTTATCTGGTGTTCCAGTTGTATTATGAATTGTTTTAGACCTGCTTCAGTATTCGATATGACAATCAGATGTCTGATCCTCGAGAGATCATGCTTCAATTGGGAGGCCTTTCCATGGAGGTCCTCCAGATAATGCTCCCTCGTATCAAACCACTCCCTCACTGGCATCTCTGAGGGAATTATGACCTTTTCATCCATCTTTCTCAACATGCTTTCATATTCGTCTTCGAGCTTCTTCAGATGTGATTGAAGTTCAGTTGATGAGTATTTGGTCGGAAGAGGTGGAATGCTTGGTTTTTGCCTGATAAGCTTCCTGAACACTGCTCCGATCAGTACGAGGATACCGGCGATGAATATGATGTAACTTAACCATTCTGTCAATACGCTGAATTCGGTATCGATCCAATGAATGATCGGCCATATGGACCTCTCGAACGTAAAAGCTAACAGGACCCAGTACAAAGAGTGTAGAATATCAACATGACCCATAATGTTGAAAAACGCATCTGAATAATCCCAAAGTCGCACTTTTAAAACATGTGTGCAAAACAACCCCCCGATAAACTCTACACCACTGAGGGTCAAGAAATATATCAGTGCCCTCATGATCAGAGGTTCACTATTGAATGGCTGGATCAAGAAAAGGAGAAGGAGTGCGCCGAAACCGTAAATCGGACAGATGGGTCCAACCAGGAAACCAGCGTTCACCCATTTCCTATCAACTATCGATCGGTATAGGGAATCAATGATCCAGCCGACGAATGAAGCAAATAAGAAAAACGCAAGAAATGATATCAGAAGCACGCCGATATTATGAAGATGAAGTAATTAAGATTATTCCAAATGTTCAGTGATCATATTATATGGTAATTACGAGGTGAAATCGGAATGCACTATTAATTTATGAAAATCTTTTATTGATCCAGGGCTCTTGAGATCTCGTCCATCATATCCTCTGTCACCTTCTTTCCTATTGAGATGCCTTCTTTCGCCTTGTGAAAGTCAAAAAATGTGATGTTCTTAAGATTTGGTCTAATAATTATTTCAGGTTTGGTCAATTGTAGTTCATAATCTGTTAGGTTCTTTTCTATCATGTAGACTGAATCCAGTAGGATCTCTATCATTCCAGGGGAAATCTCTTTTCCACTCTTTTTCCCGAATTTATTTTCAAGCAAAACCCAGAGAGGATGTTTTGTAATATTCCAGTCATTTTTCTGGTCGGAGTTCTCACGGAATGAAAAGCCTCTCCATCTGACATGGTGATTGAGATCTACAGCAATGACAACTTCTGCACCTAGATCCCTTGCAGCCGTAACCGGGACAGGGTCAACAAGTCCCCCATCGACAAGGAGTCTCCCTTTGTATTTCATTGGTGTAAACACACCGGGGATTGAATAAGAAGCTCTCAATGCTGTTATCATATCTCCATGATCAAATACCACTCTTTCACCAGTTTCATAATCACAGGAAACGGCAGCAAATTTTTTCTCGAGATCTTCTATATTTGCAATATTGAGGTTCTCCTCGAAGAAACGAGATATCTTCCTTCCGTCGAACAATCCTTTGCGAGGTAAATTCACTTCAAAGAAAGAAAGCATCTTCCAAAGATCGACCGTTAACAGGAAATCCTTGAACTTTTCATGTTCTCCGGCTGCATACGCGGCTCCCATTATAGATCCAATTGATGTCCCGGTAACGATGGAGGGGCTGATGCCGTGCTCTTCAAGTGCATCGATCACCCCAATATGGGCAAGTCCCCTTGCCGATCCGCCACCCAGGGCCAAGCCGATCTTTTCACTCATCTTCTCACCTATCATAATATTTTGATCATCTGTAGATGTCTTGGTGATCTTTGCAATCAATCCATGATAATATCATCCGGTAATTAACGCTTGGAATCTAGATGCTACTACCCTTGCTTTAATGAAAAAAAGCTTTTTGTGAAATAGATATAATTTCCACTTGGAACTTAGCTCACCTCGAGTTACTAGATCATCTTGGAAATTTGAGGAATAATGGTCATCGAGATGGAAGATTTCCTCCACCGCACATATTTTATCCACAATCGACACGATCAATCCTTCAAGAGATGAAGGGGGTATTGGAGTTAGGGGCCACATATGGCGAAGTATGATGTTCTTTTCCTTCTCGGTTAATTCGAATCGTTTCTGGCTCTCCGATAGGGAAATTTTTCCATGTCGAAAACCATGTAATCCAGGTCCCTCTCCTTTTCGCCAATCGTAGAGGTAAAAATCATGTAATAGGCCACCTCTTGAAGCAGCTTTAGCATCTATGCCAATTTTCTGACAAATCCTCATCGACTTGGTGGAAACATTGATACAATGTGTGAAGAGGTCTGTCGATCCATGATTTGGAATGTTCTTTAATAAATGGAAATCGTCATTGTTAAGGATCTCTTTAGTATAGTAATATAATAATTCATTTTGAGTAGGGTCTTGATGTCCATCGGTACCTTTTATCATTACTCACGCAATTACGAATCTGGTATTTACTATTTTTAAATGAAATGCAATTCATTGTTCGGAACCAACCGTCCATCAGTCTGGAAGATTGGGCAAACACATTTATTTTCGCCGTTCTCACGGGAACACAAAAAGAAATTATTTCAATTTGAAGATAAAAGGGACAATCTTAAGTCTCCCTCCATCAATATAGCGGCATGATAGGTCCTGCAAGGATCAATGAAAAGACCGGAGCTTCCATCACCTTCGGGCTCGGGTCCTTCATCCTGATGTCCGATATCATAGTTGTTGTGATCACAAAGGGTGATCAACGAGGCAATCTATTTGAAATGGGGTTCCCAACGATCCTTGGATATGCAGGGATCCTTCTCTGGTTGATCGGGTCTGCCCTTTTGATATTCCACTGGGTAAAAAATGGAAGGACAAGGAAACCATCGGTCAAACCGATATTCCTCCGTGGAAAACAGCCTTTCAAATGCGGTTCATGCGGACATGTGATCGATACGGAAGATGTGGAATTCCACAAAAGGGTGACCTGTAAATGCGGGACATTATATGACCTGTATCAGGACCTCGAGGATCAGGATTGAATAGCTTCCGGTATCATTTCCAGTACCCTGGAAGCGGATAGTGATATCCCATATTTTGATAAGGCGATCTCTCCAGCCTTGCCGATGACGTAAGCTGATATACATCCCGAATCGAAGGATGACAGCCCCATCGCTGAAAATCCGCTGCAGAGGCCGGAAAGCAGATCACCGGTTCCGCCGACGCTCATCTCCGGAACACCTGTTCTGTTGTATCGAATGTACACGGATCGATGGAATATATGCTCACCAAGGGAATGCTCGTGCGGGGTGATGATCATATCCATGTTCCCCTTGAGCAGGATGTCAGCCCCGGTCATTTTTGTGAATCTGACAAGTGGGTCCAGTGTCTCCAACGAACAGTTCCCACCAGTCGGACGGGTGATATTATCCAGATATCGTTCATCGGATCCAATTCCGACCCCATCGAGCAATCTCTTCATCTCGTTTCGATGGGGTGTAATGATCACGCGGTCCTCATCGATGGTGGGCCATTCTGATGATACCCTGGCAATTGCTGTGATGGCATCAGCATCGACCACAACTTTTTTCCCGCTGTTCACACAATGGTCGAACAGTTCAGAAAGGAGAGCGAGTGTTTGCTGGTCCCTGCCAGATCCAGGTCCGATGAGTATGGTATCTGCCCATCCGACCGCATCCTTCAACCGATCCATTATCTCGGGTCCCAATTTGTATGGGTCCTTCGTATGCATCCTTTCAACGATGATATCCAACGATGCTCCGGCGACGACTTCCCATATGCCATAGGGGACCGCTACCCTGACCAGGTCACAACCCGAGGAGACCGCTGCCAGGGCAGCGAGAGAGGGAGCGCCGGTGAACGGCCCTCCGCCCACAATGAGCAACTTCCCTCCGGATCCTTTGTGAGCATCCTTCCCCTTCCTGGGTATGCGTATCAGATCTCCCTTTCCGACCAGACGTGCGGCATCGGGGGGGATACATATGTCCTTAACGATGATCTCTCCGCATTCGGGAAGGTTCTTTCCATCTTTCATCATGTTCGATTTCATGTCATGGAATGTCACTGTAAGGTCAGCATTGACCGAGAGTCCGGTTCCAAGGCCTGTCGGGATATCGATGGAGATCGTCTCCTTTTTTGACCCATTGATCATATACACTGCATCCTTGTAGGTCCCTCTGGGAGTTCCGGAGGCCCCCGAACCAAGGAGCCCATCTATCAGCAGGTCACATCCTGATAGGAGATCGTCGAACCCCCCCGATTTGGAGAGATGGTCCCATTGCCAGGTGACCACCTTTTCATCAAGCAGATCGTGGGCGCTTCTCGAGATGTCCGTCCGGATCATTGACGGGTCCTTCATGAGTATTATCAAAGGTTCGCTACCCATCTCGACCAGGTATCTGGCCGCAACCAGTCCATCTCCGCCGTTGTTACCGGTGCCTATGAAGAACAGTGGTCTTGCCTTTCCGTATCTTTCACGTATGGTCTCGGCCAGAGCTCTACCTGCATTATCCATCAGCTCGTTCGTAAGGGTCCCCAGTTCCTCGGAATTCGAATCCAGAACAGAAACATCCATCGGGGATATCATTGGATCACTCCACTATCTCCGCAGTAACGACCTGTGGTTCTGCCTCTATGGTCACTCCTCCGGAAAGCTCCTTCTTATTCGTATCGGATGCAAGTATCGATGCGGCGATATCATCCGCCTCCTGTATGACACCTGAACTGGTTGGAGGTCTGATCGGCCTTGCCCTGCTCTCCCTGGGTGATGGAGCAGCTTCCACCTTGACCCCTTCGAACGGGTCGCTCTTCCTCCTGGATACGGTCGGTCCTGTCTCTCTTTCCGAACCCTTGAAGAACTTCATATATACAAAAAAGCCGGCTCCGATAACGACCAGTGCGATCAAGATCCCGATGATGATCATCGGATCGATGGGATCATCCGAAGTTTTCTCCTTTATGGCGTACACGGAAAGATCCTTTGAACCATCAACATCATCCCCGGAGTATTTGATCGAGAATGTGACCTTCCCCTCCTCCTCGACCTTGACGGCGGTCACCTTCAATCTGATGATGACATCGTCATCAGCCTCGATCGAAACTGTCTGAGGTTCGAAAGCGATCTGAAATCCCTGAGGCACATCTACCGTGATCGTGAGGTCCACCGGATGGTTCCCATTGTTCCTCAACGTCACATTGATCGGGATCTCATCTCCTTGGACCACATCGGGTGAATCCCTGTCTGGTGAGGCTTCGACCAATGTGATCTTCTTCAGTTCCACTTTCAGTTTCTGTGAATGTGTGCCAATATCTCCTCCACTGATCTCAATATCGACAGGGAATGCTTCTTCTTGATACAGCTCACCATCCCTGGGTGTGATGGATATGTTCCATTTGGACAGTTCACCCGGTAGGAGATCGAGAATATTGTAATCATATTCAAGGGTCCATTCCGTGGGTCCGAAGACGTTGATCCTGATATGGGCATCCGAGAGGGTTGGATTGTAGAGTTCAAGATTGAAGAACACCTCCGAATATCTGATCGGAAGGTTGGACCCGACACGGCCGGAGCTTTTTGTATCCGTCGTTTCGAGGAGCGTGAGGGCCGGTCTCGATGGATCAACGATCCTCACCTTCAGGTAAACGTACTTTCTCTGTGTGCTGCCCCTTTCCCTCACAAATATAGAAGGATCATGGACACCGCCAGATGAAGGATCGGTCATCATATTGACGTTGATCACGGATTCACCTTCCGCGGGAATGTCCATGACGAAGATGGATCCCTGCAAGGTGCCATTCTCTCCACTGTAGGATGCCGACCACCCGTTTGGCAGGTCCTCGATACCCATCTCGAACGTCCCCGGATCATCCTGGATGTTGACCACCCTTATCGAGAACTGGACACCGGCCCCGGCAACAACGGATCTGGTAGTCTCTCCTACCGGCTCAACCCCGAAAACAGCCGCGGTTTCGACGAAGATCGTGATATCCTTTGAATATGTCTTTCCGGCATTGTTCGAACCTGCGTTCAATTCAATTATCTCCTCATCACCGGCAGATGATCTCAGGGGAACGAATACCCGGAACACAACGGTCCCGGTCATTCCACCCTCGATCTCGATGGGGTCCGGAACGTCAACATTCCATCCCAGGTCGGATCCGAATGAGAAAGTGACCCTGTCGGTCCCTTCACCTCCGTTGAGGATATCAACTGTGAATTCAAGGGTATCTCCTGCGTCGGCATCCCGATCCGGGTCATCGACACTGATCTGGAGACCGGATGCGATCACCATCTCATGTGTCGATGTGACCTCCATTCCTGTATGGGATGTGACACTTATGATGATATCATAGGTTCCCTCGGGTGTTCCTTCCGGTAAGGTATGGGTCTCATTCAGGTAAGCATATTTCTCCCCGCCATTTTCATCGGGTTCCCCTGTGAAGTTCCATATGATGTTCCCGATGTCCGATGAGATGATCATTCCGATCTCGCTAACATCATAGGCACCGAAAGCGTCGATCACGGAAACGATGATATTGAAGGTCCTTGAATTTGCGGGTCCGTTCGGAAGGATCTCTTCCAGGGGAAAGCCGTTCATATCCGTCAGGGAAACATCGATGCCATCCTCATCGATGGGGCTGGCCATGAAGCTCAAATAGGAGTGATCCGTGCTTCCGGGGAGCCAATATGATAGTGAAAATGTTGATGGGGGAAATGTACCAGGAGTTCCGGTCAGGGTCAATCTCAATTCAATGGTGGAGCCGGCAGGTGCTACGGAACCGGAGTTGGATGTGAGGTCGAGGAAAAGGTCATCTGTCTCCATATCCTCGCCGGAAAAGATAGCGCCTGCGACCTGTATCTCCGATCCTGAACCCGGTATGATAACTACTCTGACATCAAGGGTATGTTCCGGGGTGATCCCGGTTGTTATCGAATTGGGAAGGTGGAGGGTCATTATCCTGTTCCCTCCCTCCTGGATGCCGGATATATGAAGTTCTTCTGTAATGGGGTACAGGGTTCCATATACAACTTCGGTTCCTTCTTCAACCGGGGATATCACTGTCGGGGCGGAATCGGTTGATGTGGGGAGTATGGTATCCAGGGTCAATCCCGTATGAAGATACAGTTTGATCTCCGGGTCTTCTTGAGCATCCGCTTCATTGACAAGGAGGAAGGACATTCCAGCGGTCAGTATCAAAAGTGTGATCATTATCAATGGAATATCTTTTGCCCTCATACCATCAGCTCCATCCATTTGGATATGATACCAATTAACGCCATTGTACTTTATATATTTCGGTTATTCAGTGTTCAGTACATTAAAACCCTCAACATAACGGTTATGTAAATGAACTCCATTATGGCGGTATTCCCCCCAAATGAGGTGTTATTTTGAGAAGGATAGAACAGCATCCGATCCTTGAGATCCCCGAAAGGGTCGAGGTAAGGTTCCTTTGGAACGGTGAAGAACTTACAGGTTACAAGGAGGAGGCCATCTCATCCGCGCTCATCGCAAATGATATTCATATATTCGGACACCACGCCAAAGATAACAGCCCCCAGGGAATATTCTGTGCCAATGGCCAGTGTGCACAATGTCTTGTGATGGTGGATGGAAGACCCGTGAAGTCCTGCATGACGCCTCTCGACGCCGGGATGGATATCAGAAGTGTCGATGGACTTCCCGAACTTCCGGAGATGGATGAGCCGGGAACCTCTCATGATATACCCGTGAAGGAAGTGGAGGTACTGGTCATAGGCGGAGGTCCGGCCGGTCTTTCAGCTTCGATAGAACTTGGAAAACTGGGCGTAGACACATTGCTGATCGATGATAAGGACCGCCTCGGAGGAAAGCTGGTCCTTCAGACACACAAGTTCTTCGGGTCCGTCAAGGATTCATATGCAGGCACCCGCGGATACAAGATCGGCACCATCCTCGAGAGGGAACTCGAAAAAGCTTCCTCCGTCGAGGTCTGGTTGGATACAACGGCTGTTGGTGTATTCTCCGATGGGTATGTCGGGGTCGTGAAGGGATCCGGTTACCACAGGATAAAACCCGAAGTGATACTGGTGACCACCGGCGCCAGAGAGAAGATGCTGTCATTCCCCGGCAATACGTTGCCCGGGGTCTATGGGGCCGGAGCCTTCCAGACCCTTGTCAATCGGGACCTGGTCCGATCATCGGACAGGGTCCTGATCGTGGGCGGAGGAAATGTAGGTCTGATCGGTGGATATCATGCCATCCAGGCAGGGATCGATG
>JAUVCN010000159.1 GCA_030595715.1 Thermoplasmatales archaeon | reverse complement strand
TATCGCGGTAGAGTATATTCTGATAAAGAGACTGAAGGTACTCATCCCTTCCTGTTTTCAGGTACTCCGGAAATCCGCCACTTCTCATGTATTCGGAGAGGTTCTTTCTCATCACACTTTTTTCGGCCGATGTCATTCTATCCACAGGTCTGATATTAACACCTTTGAAGCGCAGGTATTCTTTGAAAGAAAATGGATATAGCTCCAATGTGACGCTTCTTCCCGTCAAGTGCGTCCCAAGCTCCCTGCTGAGCATTGTTGCATTTGAGCCTGTTACCACTACTTTCATCCCCTCATCGTGAAGCCTTCTGACGAATCTCTCCCATCCTTTTATGTTCTGAACCTCATCAAGAAGGAACACTTTTCTCTCCCCGAACAGCTCTATCAGGAGGTTGTGGAGAGGTGCGAGATCGGAAACGGTCAGTCCGATGAACCTTTCATCATCGAAATTAACATAGTAGCTCTCATCATCTTTAAGGGCTCTTAGAATGGTGGATTTTCCACATCTTCTGATCCCTGAGATTATCACTACAAAAGGAGTTTCAAGGAGATCGTTCAATCTTACCATCAGAGAACGTTCCACTATCTCCTCTTCCTGTTTCCGGTCCTGAGAGATCAGCACATCTTTTAGAAGTTCACGGTCCATGTGCTCTTATTTCATTATGTCTTTAAATATATTTGGTCTCTCAGAGCAATATATTGCAGTAAATTGTGGTCTGATAAACCAAACTTCGTCGTGTTGACGATTCAGCCTAACTTTAACATGACGAGTATAGACGAGTGTTAAAGTTAGGCCTCTCCCAACATTGACCAGCTAATATCCTATTCGATCTGTCTATGTTGGGATATAGGCGAATAACTGTTGAAGGTGATCTCCGGGGAGATCATTGAAGGCGGAAGGTCCGGGGCGCGCGGGGTTCGGAGTCCGTCATCAAACGTCTTTCGCAAGCGAAAGATGTCAGATCATTACAACGGACCCTGGTTATTATCTCTCAAACAGGCTCTTTGGACATTTCTAACTCAGACCATAATAGAATTCCTGTTCATCGCTTGCGGTATGTTCCTTTAAACGGATATAATTAAGAGATTCTGGATCGATTGGAGCATACTCTCCATTCTTTGTTCTCCTGAGGAACTCAAGAAGGACGGTTTCACTTTCTTTCTTCTCTTCAGATAACAGTTCACTCACCACCGATTATCTTCTTTCCCAGTTGAGTCTCGATCTGATTTCTTATTCCGCTCAGATCATGCTCAAATCCACATTCACATATCAACTTGTTCGTGTCTATAGGAAATGGATGACATCCTTTCTTAATAAACTCTTCTTCTAATTTTGCATTGGGTGTTAATCGTGCGAAAATACAATGCTCCCTACCACAATTCTGGCATTTGATTTTAACCTGAACAACATCTGTAATGGGTACTTGTTGCTGAGAATATGGTGCCTGGATAGTTTGTGTCGCATGTTTTAATATCTTGTTATCAGCAGTTGCAAAGATCTTGTATGTGGTTGTTGTATCAAATAGGATCCTTATTATCGTCTGTATTCTGTAAACTATATCAGATAACTCTGGATCATCATCAATACATGTGATTTTCAATTTTCCTTCAAGATCATCTATCTTGATTGACCTTCCATGAGATCTCCATGTAGCATGGTTGGTAAGCTCATCTGCAATCTCCTTAGCCCTCTCCCTTCTCATTTCATCTGTGACTGGATTTCCTCTGGTTTCTGTTTTTATCCAGTCCTTGAACTTGTATTGTGGTAACCATTTTACCACAAGGTCTTTTGCGAACTCCAGAGAATTCTTTACACCAACCAATTCTCCTGGACTTATCTGAGCCACCATCGTTGCATCAAACGGATTTAGCCGTGAGAATTTCTCAGCGAATTCTCTTTTCTCTTCGATCCATTCACAATAATCATATGCTGAAACAACTGATCTTCCTACTTTTACCTGAGCATCTATAGGACCCAGACTGCCACTTTTTGTCATAAGAATATCATTTCCGGAAAGAACCAGTATCGTCCCTGCACTTTTTGCCTCACCCGAGACTATAAAATTCACCTTGTCATATTTATCTCTGGTAAACATTGCGATTTCTTCCGCGGCTTCGCCACTTCCTCCTGGAGTTTCGATGTAAAAATCAAGGTCCTTTTTACCATGGTGTCTCAGCATATCACATACAATGTAATAATCATCCATTGATAGGATTATATCTGGGATCATTGGTTTTGAAATTGCACTTGCGTAAACGAAGAGATATGTATTTCTATACTCGTTGCAGGTTTTTATCAAACGAAGTAACTCCGCCAAAAGCTCTGATCCGCCCATTTTCTTATTAATATATTCATTCATCAAGCTCAAAATAATCCCACGTTGAAAGTTTATTGAGTAAACAACCAAAGTTCCGTTTATAAAGTCAAAGACCAGTGGTGTATGAAAGTGATCTAATATCGAAGAAAGGTCCAATAAGAAGGGGAATTATTGGAAGCGGTAGAACCGGGACGCGCGGGGTTCGGAGTCCGTCATCAAACGTCTTTCGCATGCGAAAGATGTCATACCATCTCATTCCTCGAAACTGTGACCTTTTTTCCTCAGGAGATAAAAAGAGAGTATGGAGGCCACAATGAGAATGATAAGTATGACGATGACGACGGTGACAAATGAGATGTAGGATCTTTCCTCCCCATTGTCATTAGGAACCGCCTCCGTGGAGATTAAAAGCTTGGTTGAATTGGTCCTACCGTCAACATCCCTCATGAAGATGTACATGATATGGTCCCCATCTTCCTCATAGATATGTGAGAATGTCCTGTCCGTCAGATATGCAGTATAGTTCCCGTCCCCCCAATCCACCATTGTCTCGATCTCTCCCCCCTCCGGGTCATGGGACCCTTCAATGGATATCTCCACCTGGTCGTTCTCGTTATAAACAACGGCGGATATCAGAACCGGAGGGCAGTTGTCCATCAACCCATCAGCCTCAACGGAGAGGAAGACGGGATCGGAGATGGACCCCTTATCGTCCATGACCCATACGACGCAGTGGTATTCGCCGGCTCTCAGATATGTATGTGTGGCTCGATCATCATCCGTCCATTTGAAATCAACACCATCGCCGAAATCGAAGAGGTACATCAGGGGATCACCATCCGGATCGGATGTCCCCTCACCGGTCCCGAGGGTGATAGAACAGGTGGAGCGTTCCGATGTTACCTCATCAATTACAGGGGGGGTGTTGTTCTCGCTCTCAATCACGGTTACGTTTATCTTTCTTGATATCAGGTAATTCCCATTGCTGGCGAAAAAGGTTATGGTATGGTTTCCAGGCCTGTGGAACGTGGTGGTCAACGAGTCTCCCAGCTCATCAACGGCAATGCCGTCCCAGGAGTCAACGTCCCACCATAAATTGAGATCTGAACTGTTCACACCCATCAGGTCCGCATCCAGATGGATCTGTTCGCCGGTATGTATCGGCCCTTCATCATATGTGATAACGACATCTGGTGTATCATCACCGGATCCGTTCATTGTGATATTTCCCAGAGGGATTCGCTGGAGAACCTCTCCATCGTCGGAGATGACCTTGACAACCGTGTGGTGAGGGCCATCCTCTCCGGACCTTATCTCAAATTCATACCAATCCTTGATCCCGGGTTCAACGACATCTATCATGGCGTAACCCGGATCGGAAAAGGAGCCTCCCCTCACCTCGCCAAGCGGTATGGATTCAACTGTCAATATGACCCGCTGGCTGTTATTCCTCCGGTCGATCAGGACCTTCAGATCGACGCTTTCCCCCCCGGGATCATCTTCCGAAATGATAGCCTGCAGGATCGGGTGCTGTGTATATCCAACGTTGATCTCCTCTTCATCAATGGAATCCTCTTCCTCTGCGGGAGCACCATCATAACCCCATTTCAGTGCATTCCCGTATGGATGATCCCATGGTAGAGCATTATGAATATAGGCAAATTGCACCGATCTCCATGCATCGATCGATGGAGGAAGAAAAAGGTTGATGCCGTTGTAATCGCCCACGACCAACCTTGAAATTATCATATCATCAAATGAATCCAGGAAGCTTTGTGCGGATGCCTTTGTTTCCTCTGCTCCTGGAAAGATCTCGAAATATCTCAAGGATATGAACAGCTCCTCGATGAACTCCCGTGCGTCGACCAACCAGTATGTATCCAGGAAAGGGCCGTTGAAGTACCTCGTGTTCATCCTCGCCAAAGTTATCAAATGGGAGAGATAGTCCCAGTTCCTGGTAATATTTTCGAAGATCGAGCTGAAGTGCTGCAGTGTTTCCTCCGCCTTTTGCAGATCGATAACGGCAAAGGGAAACCTGTTTCCGAAGGATTCATGATATCCGGATAGGAACGTTGCCGCCACCTGAATCGGGCTGGGAATGCGTTCGGGATACATATCCAGCAATTGGTTGAATACGTTTCCTTCAAGAGTTACATGATCGACAACGGTCTCGCTTGCTACCATGTATTTTGCACAATCCTGAAAGTTCATCAATACCTCTAAACTGGACATCAGACACATATCAAAAACAAGCACATCAAGCATTCTCCTGTTATTGGAGAACCGTCTCAGGCTATTACCAAGATCATATAACCTACAATATGAATTGGAATCGTCATCCAATGAGCATCCGGTAAAACCACCTCCGTGATCCCACATTACAAGGCAGTAATGTTCAGCAGGAGCATAGTCCGCGGTCCATTTCATGAACTCATATACGTTCTCCACTGATCCGGAATCGTATGTTTCATCCGGACAGTTATAGATCAATGTGGAATCTATCCTGTTGTATTCCCGATCCGGTGTTATCTCATATCTTTCCATAACGTTCCATGGTGTGTCCAATTGGATGATCACCTTGAACTCACCCTCAGGAGCCTGATCTTCCAGATGATCGATCAGATCCCATGCAGC
>JAUVCN010000175.1 GCA_030595715.1 Thermoplasmatales archaeon | reverse complement strand
TATATCAACAGACACTACCACATTCTTTCCATTCTGATACTCGATCTCGTATGGCTTGAAATTTACAAAGGAAGGCTTCTCCTCATCAACCCAGACATTGTAGTCCTGGCTGTAGGTCCAGCCATTACCCGCAATGTCCTTCGCCCGGAAACGGACCCAGTTGGTCTTCCCGTTCTTGAAAAGGGCCTTCATCGAAAGACGGATCTGTTCAGCATCACGGCCCAAGGTCGAAGATTGCCAGGCACCGAACTCAAGTGTATTAGTCGTGGAGATCGAATACTGCAACGATTTGGCAGACACACCGGAACCACCCATATCATCGATCAGAACGGAACATACCGGATTTCGGGTATTGACCCATACCTTGTCACCAGGTGAGAACTCGGCAAAAGTGACCTCTGTGGCATCGATATTGGTTATCGCATATGAAGGGACGGAGGGGTTACCGGCGTGGTCAACTGCCCATACCCAGACCTTCCTTGTTCCCATATCCTCGAATATGATGATTGTGGATGTGTCCGGATTCCTGACGAATATGGGTTCCGGACCTTCTGCCTTATTATCAAATGGATCAACAACTGACACAAAATATCCTGATATCCCTGATTCAAAATCCTCGGCAGGTTCCCAGCTCACAAACACCTCGTTGTCATCATCGAACTCGGTGTTCCTGTCATCGAACGAATCCGCATGGATCAACACCTCTTTGGGAGGAGTTGGCCTGAATGGATCAATATTGAGCAGATATTTGGCGGAATCTGTGATATCCACACCTGCTGGAATATTGGTGATATTGAGAAGGTAGGTCTTTCTCACAAAGTCGTTCTCTGCTTGAACCGGCACGTCGGCAACACCATCAACTTCATTTTGCACCCACTTGTTCCCTCTCTCATCGGTGATCGTCAATGTGATGGCTCCGGCCATGGGTGATCTTTCAGAGTCTGGATAGACAATAGTGATGCCCCTGAAATTGAATCTGGCACCTCCGTAGATCCAACCTCCGTTCTCGATCAGGTCCCCTTCCTCGGATATCGCAACCATCGAACCTATCTGCTCCAGACGGGTCTCGACCCAGAAGAAACCCTCCATTGCCTTTGTATTTGGCATCACTCCGATGCCCCCTACGTAGAGACTGACGTCCTGGAATGTCCTCACCGGATAATCGAAAGTGGGAGTGAAGGAGAACTTCAGTTCCAGCCCTTCCGATGTCTTGACAGCAGCACATCCCGCGGGATATAGTTGAATGAAGCCGTTGGGATCGTTCAAAGTGAACAATGCTCCACCCTCTGAGAGGAAGCACATGATGCTTGCAAGGCCCTGACCGAATGTAAGGGAAACCGATTTGATCATATCCACATCGATTGGATGGTCAAGAATTGCTGTAGCAGTATACGGTCTGTGCATGGCAAAGAGCGCCCCTTCGCTCTCTGTATCCATTTCGAACGACTTTATCTCGCTGATGGAGCTTCCGAACATTATTGCCAACCCATCGCTTAGCTTTGCGGTGTTGTAGGAATAGAGAACGCCGTCCTGTCCACTCGGAGCTTCTATGCCCACAGTAGCGGAGGACCCTTTGCCATTGGTATTGGACGATGCATCCAGATACTGGATCTTGATCATTCCATCTTCATACAGGATCACCTCGTATGTGACCTCATATGACGGTCCGCTGAGATAATAAGGCACATTTGATCTGTACCATTCAAGAACGAAATAACGGACGCCGAACTCGTTCACACCTTCCATGGTGAATAATCTTGCTCCTCTGCTCTTGTAAATACTGGTATCATCCCAGTAAGGAGCTATGAACCCGTTCGGAGAACCCCCATAAGGTATGTCCTGATTCCCCAGGGTGCTTGATGATTGATGGATCCCGAGAAGACCATTGGAAGAAGGGTAGCAACGTGTGTATGGATTTCCATAGAATGGAAATGAAAAGGGAATGTTCACGGTGATCGCCGTGTCATCACCATCCAGGGATGTTACCGTTCCACCTGATGCATCTATCCAATCAAACTCTGCCCTTGGAGCAGGGTCATTGCTGTCCACATACATGTACCCGAAGGAATCCTTTTCTGACATCACGGCGTCCACGGTGGCCGATGGATGATCGGTAATCATGAATAACATGGCCGAGAGGATCATGATCAATGACATTAATATTGAAGGCGTTACCTTCCAGACACTTTTCATCTATTGACCTCCATAGGGGCCGACCTACCTAATCGACCATGGCCGACCTACCTAATCGACCATTTCAGAACGATTGGTCTAAGTCTGTATAATATATATACAGTTTTGGAAAGCACCTTCCCTATCTCAAATGAAAGGCCAAACATTAATGAGGTTTGAATATACATCCCACCCAGGCTTCCCATGATCGAAAATGAAGAATTGAAGTATTGCGTACTGGGCCTCACGGGGATGCCGGGATCGGGTAAAGGTGAGATCTCTGTTATTGCAAGGGAACTGAGAATACCTGTCAGATCCCTTGGAGATGTTGTAAGATCGCATTTCAACAATATCTGCCCAGACCGTAATCCCATGGAAACCGGGGTTTTTGCTGATGAAGAGAGAAATACCCACGGAAAGGATGTTTGGGCCCGTAGATTGGTCGATGAGGTCGATGAACTTATCCGAAATGGAAACGGGATGGTAATCATCGATGGAGTGAGATCAGGGAATGAGGTGGATGTATTCAAAGAAAAATGGGGGGATCACCTCAAGGTCCTCTGCGTCCATTCATCTCCTGCCACAAGATATGAAAGGCTCGGGTCCAGAGGAAGGAACGACGATCCGGATGGGATCGATGATTTCAAAAGAAGGGAACTCCGAGAGCTCGGTTGGGGACTTGGAGGTGTAATTGGAAGTGCGGATATCATCTTGAACAATGAAGGGACAATGGAAGAGTTATACCTCGACGCGAGGAGACTCCTGGAGGAGCTGATGGAGTGAGGCTGTTCTTTGCCATCGAGGTCCCGGAGTCGTCAATTCTTGATAAATTATACAGAGACCTGGGAGGGATCGACAGTAATGTCAAGGCCACCGATCCGATGAAACAGCATATCACATTGAAGTTCATCGGCGATCCCGGATGTTCTATCGAGAATGTTATCGGATCGATCGGGCAAATGAACCTCACCCTTGAACATTTTGAGATGAAGATATCCCGAGGTGGGGCTTTCCCGAACTGGAGAAGACCATCAGTTGCGTGGATAGGTTTCGAAGCGGGCGAAGCAATATCGAATATGGTCAAAGAGCTTGATGAGATGCTGAATAATAGCATTGGATCTCCACTGGAAAAGAGGGGGTTCAACGCCCATTTGACAGTTGCACGTTTCAGAGGCCATGTCCGGATAGGACCGATAAGGAAAATGGTGGAAGATGCTGCGGAGATGATGAAGGCAGATGGCTATTCAATCCCGGTCAATGGATTTGATCTGATATCATCCACCTTGACACCGGAAGGTCCCATCCATGAGAAGATCCGTTCATTTCAATTCGAAGAATGATTATTAAATTTCCTTTCCCATATACCCTTAAGGTGAGACAATGACGGATAAGGAGATCAAATGGACCAAGGAGATAGTATCCACGGATGAAGCACCGGCAGCCGTGGGTGCGTATTCACAGGCGACAGCCGCAGGACCTCTTGTCTTCTGTTCAGGATCGATAGGACTCATGCCCGGGACAAAGGATCTCGCAAGTGATTCCATCGAAGGACAGACAAGACAGGTAATGGAGAACCTGGCTGCAGTTCTGGATGCCGCAGGGTCCTCGCTCGAGCTTGTTCTGAAGGTCACGATATACCTGAAGAACATCAATGACTTCGCCGCATTCAACAAGATATATGCTACTTATTTCGTAGATGAGCCTCCGGCAAGAGCTACCTCCCAATCAGCGGAACTGCCCATGGGTGCCCTAGTCGAGATAGATATGATAGCGCTCAGAGATTGATATCATACTTCCTTGCTCTTATCCAATGCTTTTCTGTATTCCAGTTCATCTCTTTCTAGTTCTATACACTCTTCGCGTTCAAGATTGAAGTTTCTGCGTTTGGATAGGGCCAGCAGGATGAGGATCGCAATAAGCAATATTGCAATCAGCGCAAGAGCAAGGGTGATCGACTGATACTGCTCATTGGTATCATCCACAGACAGAAGATCGGGTCTCTCATCACCAATAGGATAAGGAGGATGGGACACGGACCGGGTTGGATCCGTCCCATTCTGGAACTCCTGAAGATTGGTGAACTTGTCCTGATCGGCATCAATGAAACTGTCAGGCCGGAAAG
>JAUVCN010000059.1 GCA_030595715.1 Thermoplasmatales archaeon | reverse complement strand
CTGTTATGGAATTTCAAGACACGCACAATGGTGGTATATTATTGACGAACCATTGCTGCTGTGGGTTGAAATTGCGGATACTATTGGTATTGACGGGAGCAATTTACAACCTCCTTTGAAAAAGGACTGAGTTACGAGTTTGCATAGTTCTTTGATTTTCTTGATAAATTAAAGATCATTTTTGAAAATCAAAGTGCGCTAAATGATCCTTTGAGCTACAACAATTTTTTTATCATACCTCTCCTTTGACATAATGTGAGTTCCAGGGGAAAAAAATGTGTGATCCTTCTAAATGGGGCAGAACCTCCATTTGGTATTGAAGATGATGATATCATCATCTGCGCTGATTCAGGCCTGATCCCCCTTAGAGATGAAGGAATATATCCCCATTACCTGGTTGGGGATATGGATTCAATATCAGATGATGATGTGATGTTGGCAGTCCGGCATGGAACGGTGGTCAAGAAGTATCCTACTGACAAGGACCTTTCAGATGGAAAGATAGCGATCGAACTTGCCATCTCACTGGAAAAAGATGAGATCGTGATCCATGGTGGGAAATCAGGCAGGATAGATCATGTACTATCGTCCATTCAGATGCTCTCCTCCATTCCATCAACAATGATCTCAAAATTGTTCCTTGGCAGGGATGAGGTCCTTCTGATCAGAGATGGGGAGAAAATGAGAGTTCAGACAGAGAAGAGAATCATATCGATACTTCCTGCATGGAATGATTGTGTTCTTTCAATCTCGGGATTGAAATGGGACCTCAAGGAAGAGAGAATTGAAATAGGTTCCACCAGGTTCATTCACAATGAGAACCTGGGCATTCCCTTCGATATATCATCTATCACAGGTGATATGTACTTGATAATGACCGATGAACACTGATCCCAGTGTCAGAATTTGTGCCCACAACCCGGACATTTTTTCTTATCCAGTTCAACAAGTTCGTGGCAACCTGGGCATTCCTTCATCTCGATATCCTCGAACACGGCGTTGCAGTGGGGGCATTCCTTGGAATCTGCAGGTATCTCTTTGTCGCAGTTGGTGCAGACCACAATTTCCTCGGGTTCCTCCTTGTTCACATTCTCAGACGTATCCTCCCGGGTTTCCGTCGATTTTGTTTGGCCCATGTCCCCGGAGATCTTATCGACGATCTCCTTGACCTTTTCAAGCGCATCGTTCGTTCTATTTTCCATCTCTCCCAGGAAGAGATCGACTGCCAGTTTGATATCTGAAACGGATCCCAGAAGGTTATTGGCAATATAGTTCGAAATATTGTCAGGGACCCTATCACTGCCAAACTTCGAGATAAGCTTCGTGTTCATCTCGATGGTGGGTCCTTCGAGGTCGACCGACACCCCCTTGTCAAGCCTGTTCCTTATCTGTCCGGCGACCAGAGGTAAGGATTTGATATCCCTCTCTGACGCAAGGATGACCTGTTTATTATTATCAAGCAATCCATTCATGACGTTGATGAACATCTCCTGACCGTCATCCTCTCCCTTCATCTGGTCGATGTCATCCATGATCAGCATATCGGCTGTCCTGAATATCTCTCTGAACTCTTCCATGGTCTCTGAAGATCTATGCTCTTTGATCTTTTCAATGAACCTTTTTCCATCGAATGATACTATCTTGATGTTTGGCGCCTCTTCCCGGACCTTAAGGGAGATCGAATTGATCAGATGGGTCTTTCCAGTGCCCTTTTCTCCGAGGATCAGAAGTGGATTGTATGCCTCACCTGGTTTTTCCGACACCTCCATGGCAGCATTGTAAGCGACCTCATTGGGCGAATCCACGATAAAATTGGCAAAGTTCAGATCCGGGTCCGGTGCTACCCCTTCCTCTTTAACCTCTTTCTTTTCAGTTTTTTCCTTGGTTTCTTCCGGTTCGACCTTTTCCTCTTTTTTCTCTTTCTTTTCAGTTTTTCCCTTTCCTGTTTCGGCCTTCGGGAATTGGAATCCGGTTGATTCCATGTATTTTTTAAAGAGGGTGACCTCTTTTTCGAAGTTCTTGAATTCCAGCGCTACGATGGAGATGTCCTCATTCATGAAATTCTCGAGTTTCTCAGCTCCCATGAACCCCTTTTTCATGTAATCCTGTATGATCCCCATGAATTCCGATCTCTTGTTCTCATCTGCTCCTATCATATTTTTTAACTCTTCCAATTCCTTTGAGATTTCTTCCACCACGCCCGGATCGTTCATCTTGAATTCGATCTCTTCTGCCTCTGATTTGAAATGGTCTATCTTCAGTCCATCGAACTCTTCTTGGAAAGATTCAAGCTCTTTGATCTTGCTGACAAGGCCCTCAAAGATAGTGTTCAGTTCTTCGATCTCATTTCGAAGCTTATCGGTGATCGTATTGAGTACGTAGCCGGACTCCTTCCATTCCTCCACTTTTCCCATGATCCGGTCCCTAAGATCTTTGTTCGAATGGATCTTCGCCTTGATATCATTGTAATGTTCGAGGGCAGAATTGACATCAGCGATATTCCTCAGATGCCTTTTACACTCCTCGACCCTACCAGATAATATTTTTGATTCCAGACGGTCCCAGGTGTCGATATCTTCCAATGCATTCTGGAGGTCATCTACTTGAGATGTTAGATCGTTCATCCGTTCCATCAATACATCGGGAGATGTATCAGTGATGTTATCCAGGCTGGATATGTCCCAACCAGAATCCTTCAATAGTTTCAATCTGTCCTTCAGGTCATTTCGGATCTTCCAATCCGTTGCGATCTTTTCCTTTAATGAAAAGAGCTCCAATTTCGCATCCTCCAATATCGAAATATCATGGAGCATTTCCGATATTCTTTCCGATTCCTGCGGGAAGAACTTCACGTTCAGTCCGGATAGTGTGGCGATCAATCCTTTCGCTTCATCGACCTTGGCCTTCAGATCATCATATGTTTTTTTGAATAGGTCTTGATCGTCTTCGATCACATTCTTCAGCAGATCCATCTTGAACCCATCTGATTCCAACAACTCCATCTCTGTCCTTACCTTGGCTCTCTCTCTCTCCCTGCTTTCGATCGTATCATGTAAAGATCGGACCAATCCCTTTACTTCTTCAATATTGGATACATCCTTGATCTTCCCCTCGATCTCTTTGAACTCATTTTCCAACCAGCGATGGTCCATGTCCGAGAGATTTGCTTCAATATCCTTCAGTTCTCCTATTTTCGATCTGAAGTCCTCCACTAATGTGGTCAACTTGTCAACGGGTTCCTCGAACTCCTTTTCAATGACCTCTGTCATGTAGCCTTCTTCTTTGATCGATGAGATATCCTCTTTGATCGCAGCTCTCCTCTTGTTGAGTGATTCGAGTTCATCCCTGATACCGCTCAAGGTCGTTTCATATTCGATCAAATGGAATGGATCTGTCATGGATGTTGATATTTCATCTATCCTGTCCGATAGGTCCCTCCTGTCCAGTATCTTGATCTCGTCCTTGATCTGTTCTATTCTTGAAATATTGTTTATGAACGTCTGATGCTCCGTCTTGAACGGATCCAGTCTGGCACCGAACCTATTCACCAGTCTTGAAATATCATATCCTTTCTCCTTCCACTCTTTCGCTTCATTCAGAAGTTCCTCTTTTCTATCCTTCTCATTACCCATGATCTCTTTCAATTCCCAGATGAGCTTTATTATGTTCTCCATCTCCAATGGGTCGTTCAGGAGGAAATCTATCTCCCTGGTCTCTGATCCAAAGTGATCATCCGGATCGTCCCTCCTCAGGTTTTCGAGTTCCTCTCTATGCTCCTTCAATCTCTGGATGTCGTCCATGAAGATGGTAAGTGAGTTCCATGCTGTTTCCAGGTCAGCACTCAGGGTCTCTTCGATCTTTTCCGTATTGTATCCTTCATCCTTCCAGAGATTCACCCATCTCTCCATCTCCTTCCTCTTATCGCCTATATCATCTACCTTCGCTTCGATATCTCCCTTGATCTCGATAATTTCATCAATTTTATCAGGGTATACCGATCTCTCGATCAATTTCTCGACCAGGTCCTTCACCTCGACCTCATCGATCTTACTTGCCCATGAAAGGATCAGGTGGATCTCTGAGATGTCCGAAGAGAGTTTTTGATGCCAATTCATGATCTCATCATGATCCTTCTCCATAATGGCGGGGAACTTTTCTATCTTGAAACCGGAGTCCAACCATGTCGAGACCTCCTCATTGATCCTGTCCTCCATCTCCTTTTTCCTTCTCCTCTCTTCTTCAAGCTGCCTTCTTTCTTCTATCTCTCTCTCCATTTTCTCTTTGAAAGCTGTGATATCCATGTCTTCCTTTTCGATCTTGCACTCCTTGAAAAAAGCCAGGGGGGGGCCTACATCGATCTTGCTGTGCATCTCGATCATATTTTCAGAAGTTATGGTTGATCTCAGAAGATGGTGGATTCCCTTGATGCCTTTCATGGCTGTTTTGTTTACAACGGCCTCACAGAGCTTTGGTTCTCCATTTTCGAAAAGAAGTTGCGCTGTGATCTCCTCGGAGTTCCCATCAAGGTCCTCCAGGGTTCCCATCACAAGAATATAGCCATCGGTCTTTTCCTTTCCTATCTGGTCGAGTAGTTCTTCCATCGCATTTTCTCCACCTTTTTTGGAAAAGTCGATGGTCCCCTTTGGAAGTATCATGGTAAATTCCCCACTATCTGAGCGGGACCGATAAGTCCCATTGCCCTTTGTTTAACTCAATTGTGAATCATACGAATTAAAGATATGTATCATATTTTACCACTCATAGAATTAAATGTTCATGATCATAGTGTCTCCGACAGGGTCAATTCGATCTTTCCTTCTGCAAGAGATATGTTATAGATACGAAATTTATATTTTTCACCCAATCCCAGAACATCGATCTCATCGACCCCTTCCCTGAGAGCTCGAGCGATCAATGGGTCATCGATACCCCTGTCAGTATTGTTATCAAGGGACATGATCACCTTCGTGCCGGACTCATCCACATCCAATCTGAGATCCGACAATGATCTGACCGGCATCCTTCCTTCGGTCACCCTGTCCTTCAACTGGACGAAGATCGATGAAGGTATGATGGATGTGATCACTCCTGAATGAGACCCTTTCTTGATGGTGGGATCGACAAAGGCCCGGGTCGCAAGAGCAACATCTATCATCGTCCTCTCCCATTTTTCAGCCTCATCGGACATATCGTTCACATGTTCAAGTATATCGATCATCTCCTCTTCCGTGGGAGGGTCGGAAATAAAGCCGCACTTTCCATTTTTCCGATCGATCAAATGGGCGATCGATCTGTGAACAAGTATATCGGGATATCTTCTGATCGGGGATGTGAAGTGGCAGTAACAGTCCGATCCAAGTCCGAAATGACCGATGTTCTCCTCGCTGTAAAATGCTCTCGGCATGGTTCTAAGTATCCAGATACTGATCAGTTCATTCAAAGGACCTTCTGCAATATCATCCATTCCTTTCAGAACAGAATTGTAGGATGCTATCGTGTTCCTGATGTCATCAATGGGGATGTCCGCGGATCTTTCCAGATCCACATCCTCCTCGATCCGGTCATCCCGGACCATACCAAGACCTCCGAATTCTATCTTCCCTCCGGACAGCAGGGCCTGGACCAGAGAATTCTCATTTCCTCCGCTTGACATCTCATCATGTGCATTTCCATCGGATCTCATGATCTCTAGCTTCAATTCCAGGTCAAGAGCTTCACAGATGTTGTTGAACCTTTCAACAGAAGCTCTATCGGGCATAGGGTGGACTCGATATGGCAAAGCATATCCGTTATCACGAAGGGTCCTTGCCGCCGATTCATTTGTCAGGACCATCAACTGTTCGATGGCCTTTGTAGCGTTCGTTGGCCTCTTGATCGAGATATCGATCTCATCATCTCCCAAGAACCGTATCCTTCTTTCCGGAGTTTCCAGGGAAAGCCTCTCGTATCGTTTTGAAAGTCCATTTGATATCTCATGGAGCCAGATGAAAGGCTCCATCCTATCTTCGATCCATTGATCGACCTGACCATATGACAGGTTTTGATCCACCCGTATCACAGATCTGAAATGTTCGCTGGAGATCACTTCCAGATCGGGAGAAAGCCTGATCTTTGTGGTCATTGCCAGCCTATCCACTTTCTCCCTCAGGGAGCAGAGGTCCTCCGATAGCTCCCTTGGTAACATGGGAAGGACACCCGTGGGAAGATAGACCGAGGTTCCTCTGTATTTTGCCTCTCCATCTATCAGATCACCCGGCCTGACGTATTGGCTCACATCTGCAATGTGAACCCATACGACCCACCCCTCCTCCTCCCTCTCGATCGAGATGGCATCATCGAAATCCTTTGCATCGGATGGATCTATGGTATATGTCAACAGATGTCGAAGGTCCACCCTGCCTTTCCGTTCATCCTTCGTGACCTCGGTGGGGAGCCCTTCTGCGACCCTGATAACATGATCTGGAAATTTGCCATGGAACTTGCTCCTCCCCGATCCGAGATCGAAATCCACCACCAGTTCGGATGCATCCTTTTTTGAGATCTTCCCGAGCATGAGGAGCATGCCGGTCAGGTCGGAGGGAAGATCCCATCTTCTGGACTTGATGATATGGTGCGAGAACGAAGATATGAACTTTTCCAGGTCAAAGGTCCCAAATCTTCTGATGGGAGTATCTGAAAGACCGAACATGCCATCCCCCTTTCTTTTCCATCCTCCATCCTGCATGAACGTTCTTGCCCAGTTGCAGATCCTTTCCAGTTCCTCCAGCTCGACATCGTCCAGGACCGCATCCTTGGGATCATCGTACAATGGGACAGGGTCTCTCCTGATCCTGCCTGTTTCTTCTTCCTCTTCCCGGACCTCTATGAATACGCTTCTCAGACCTTCCAGTTTGATGATATGCTCTTTTACCCTTTCTATAGTGCTTTTCTTGTGTGGCAGATAGAAGGATCGTTTCTTCACATATATCTTGTGAAAGTATGGTTCACCAATATCATCCGATCCTTTCAATATCTTTGTGATCGCACCCTCCTGGTCGTGGCCAAGGTTCATCGGATGAAAATGAATTCTGGCGATCTCTGCAGAAGGAATGATCACCGGTTCACACCAGGGGGGTATCTCGCTCGGATCGCTCGCAATTTCCATCCTGCCATTATCGTAACTATCCATTACACTTAGCCACAGGTCCTGTATCGTGTATCTATCAAGGATCTGCCGGGGTTCCATTTTCAATCTGTTCTCCTTTTTTTCCTCTTCCACGAACCCATTGATGAATGCTTTCATGGAGTTGACGTCCCTCTTGTCCCCTTTGAACATCTCTCCTCTCACTTCTTTGATAGTTCTCCACTTTACGGTCATTTCTCCTTTCAATGTGAATACTCTTGCAACGTGATCCTTCCCCCTCTTTTCCCTCGACAGGATGATCCCGATATTGATCGGAGGTTCCAGACCCCCCGTTCCTCTCTTCAACCGTACCAGTTCCCTGATATCCATGAGACCACATTCCTTTCCCGGGTCAATGTTCAGGCGGCTATATATCTATGTACATTTTCGAAGGCTAATGGACAGTTTATTCAATCAGATGATCGATCATGGAACATGGAATCGGACATTGAGATAGCCCAGAAGGCAACACTGGAGAATATCGAAGTGATCGCCGATAGAGCCGGTTTGAAAATTGGAGATTATACGCCTTGGGGGGCTTTCAAAGCCAAGATCGACCTGAAGGTGATGGAGAGGATTGAGAAAGAACCGAAGGGACATCTGGTCCTTGTCACCACCACCAGCCCGACCCCTGCTGGAGAAGGTAAGACCACGATGACGATCGGCCTCGCTCAGGCACTCGTCCTTCAGGGGGAAAAAGCCATGCTGGGCATCCGCGAACCTTCGATGGGTCCTGTATTCGGGATCAAGGGTGGTGCAGCTGGCGGCGGGTATTCACAGGTCCTTCCGATGGAAGATATAAATCTGCACTTCACCGGTGATATGCATGCAATAACATCCGCCCACAATCTTCTTGCAGCAGTGTTGAACAATCACATGCATCATGGGAACAAGCTTGATATCGATCCGAGAAGGATCAAATGGCACAGGGTCATGGATATGAACGATAGGTCCCTCAGGAATATGGTCATCGGGCTGGGAGGGGAGAAGAGTGGAATGCCCCAGGAGGATTCGTTCGATATCACGGCCGCCAGTGAGGTCATGGCAATAATCTGCCTATCATCTGACCTCAAAGACCTCAGGGAGAGGTTGGGAAGGGTCATCGTTGCATATGATCGTAAGGGGGACCCTATCTTTGCGGAACAGCTTCGGGTGGTCGGAGCAATGACCATGTTATTAAGGGAGGCCATCAGACCGAATCTGGTTCAGACGATCGAGGGGGTGCCTGCCTTCGTCCATGGTGGTCCATTCGCAAATATTGCTCACGGAACCTCTTCATACCTGTCAACGAAGATAGGACTTCATCTATCGGATTATTTCATTACAGAGGCGGGTTTTGGATCGGACCTGGGTGCAGAGAAGTTCTTCAATATCTTTGCGAGGACCACAGGTCTGATCCCATCTGCGGTCATACTTGTGGTAACCACCAGGTCATTGAAGATGCACGGAGGAGTTGCCAAGGCGGACCTTTCAGATATCAACGTCCTTGCGGTAAGGAAAGGTGCGGCGAATATGTCCCGACATCTTGGCATCATTCAGCTCTTTGGCGTTCCTGTCGTGGTTGCCATCAACCTGTTCGAGAACGATCATGAGGACGAGGTTCAGGAGATCAAACGTCTATGCGAAGGAATGGGCATTCCTGTTGCGATCTCCGACCATCATGCATCCGGTGGAAAAGGATCGCTGGAAGTAGCGACGAAACTCAAAGAAGTGATCAAGAACTGCCCTCACTGCTTCAATACATTGTATCCGGATACGTTATCCCTGAAGGAGAAGATCGAATACATCTGCCACAATGTTTACGGGGCGGGCAAAGTGCAGTTCACTGTGGATGCCGTGAGAAGGATGGATCGATTCGAGGACATGGGATATGGTCACCTCCCTATATGCATGGCCAAGACCCAGTATTCACTTTCCGACAATCCCAAGTTGCTCGGATCACCGATGAAGTTCAAGATCACCATCAGGGATATGATGCTCTCTGCCGGGGCCGGATTTGTGATCCCACTTACAGGGTCCATCATGCGAATGCCCGGTCTTCCAAGGGAACCTGCAGCAGAGAAGATGGGTGTGGATGAAGAGGGCAGGGCAGTGGGGTTGTTCTGATCCACACTGAAAGAGAAGGGGAGATGGCAAAATGGACAAAGACCTGAAAGCAATGTTCGAGAAACAAGGATACGCGGTTGTGGGGGAGCATTCTGCCGTGAAGACCTGTCACTGGCTCAAGGAATCAATAATGAGGGGAAGGGTCTGCTACAAACAGAAGTTCTTTGGTATCAACAGCCATAGATGCCTGCAGATGACACCTGTTGCCAATATGTGCAACCATTCCTGTCTTTATTGCTGGAGATACCAGGGTTCCGATGATGTGGTGAAGGAATGGGACGATCCTGTAACGATAGTGGATGGAACCATCGAGGCGCAGAGAAGACTGGTTTCCGGGTTCAAAGGTGATGATCGTTGCTCCCAAGAGGTATGGGAGGAAGCCCGTAATCCCAATCAGGTGGCCATATCCCTAACCGGGGAACCGACGATGTATCCTTACCTTTCCGATCTGATCAAAGAGTACAAGAGAAGGGGGTTCACAACATTCTTGGTCACAAATGGAACATTTCCGAAGATAATAGAGGAACTCGATACCCTTCCAACCCAGCTCTATATTTCGGTGGATGCCCCCAACGAAGAAATATACAGGTCCCTCTGCCGACCGAAGATATCGGGCGGTTGGAAGAGACTGATGGACACATTGGACCTTCTTCCGTCCCTGGAAACGAGGACGGTTGCCAGGCATACCCTTGTTAAAGGTCACAACCTTGGCTTTGAAGAGGAATATGCGGCCCTTGATAAAAGGGCGGACCCGGATTTCATCGAACCCAAAGGATACGTCTACGTGGGTTACTCTCGTGAAAGGCTCGAGATGGATAACATGCCATCCTTTGAAGAGATACTAGGATTCGCAGGAAGGATGACCGAACTGACAGGAATGGAGATAGTGGGAGAGAATCCGCCATCGAGGGTAGTTCTTCTGAGTAAAGGTTCGGTCCCACTCATGATACGTTGATCGTCATGTCCAGATGGTATCATTCTTAGATACATTTATTACGCCATATTCAATGATGAATGTGTCACATGGGAGGGAGACACCTTTGGTTTTTCTTAAGAAAGCACCAATTGCGCACCTGGCCATTGCGGTATTACTGGTAATCACATCCACGTCTGCAGGTATAGGAGCGTACAATGGAACAGAAACTGATGATCAGCAGATCCGAAATGAAATTTCCGGAAGAGTTAGATCTACTGATGATATGGAGTTACCAAAAACAAGCATGTTACTTTCTGTCGAGGACAATGAATGGGTTTCTCAGACAGAGAACCTGAAATTGGGTGAAGGTACCTATTACGAGATCGATGATCTCACATACAATGAACTGGACCAGATCAAGGCTGACGCCTCCTCAACCTATCGAATGCTCTCTTCCAGGTCGACGTTCTCTCACAAAGGTACCTATCTTGTCGCTTACGTGATCCTTGTGGATATTAACTCGAGGTCCTACAGGTTCATGTTATCCGGATCCACCGATCAAGGTTCCACATGGGACCATGTCGAGGTAATGTCCAGGGTTGACATTCATGAACCACGGGTGGAGTTGACGGTGCACGAGGATAAGTTGTTCTATGTATCATCCATGTCACCTGCATCGATAGCAAACAGGGTAGATATTTTTGCCAGGGTCACTCCGTTTGCGAATTGGCTGAATCTTTCTCATGTCGAGCCTGAAACCTTCATGATCAACGGCGATGAAGCCTTCACCCAGTTGATCGGTCTTGACGGTAGGTTGATACTATTCGTTAAGGATCAGGCATATACTCGCCCTGATTATCACACATATCAAAATGGGACCTGGTGGCCCGTTAGGACCATGCCCTATTCGACACTTTCCTTTTCCGCAGTAAAGCTGTTCAGGAACAATATGGAATATATTCACTTCCTCTACCTTGACGGCACCTCACCTTCGGCAATAAGGGAGGTCCATACGACCAATGGCGGAGGGACATGGTCGGGTCCAACGGCCGTGGCCACCGCATCGCAAACGATCAAATACATCGTAGCAACCTCCGATGGGGAAGATATCTACGGAGCTCTAAACTATCTGAATTCCGAAGATATCGGTCATTTCATCTATGACGGCTCCACATTATCCGAATTGGACCATTATTTCACCTCTGGTTCGAATGGTCTTGATAGTGATGACAAGGAGATCACTATAGGGATGATGGGTGACGATATTATAGTGGCCTTCGAGGATGAAGGTGGTACGATCTCGATCGCCAGATCATTCGATAAGGGCAGATCGTTCAACAGGGTGATCCATGGATCAGGTAACGTCCATTCTCCATCCATTGCCGGAGATCTTTCACTCTTTGCATACATGAACGGACCGAATATACAGATCGCTGATATGCGAAATGCAGGGACGGCCCTCCTGGTTACGAATGTTATCTCGGCACCTGGGGTGTCAAGCTGGGATCAGATAGGTTTGTCCCTGGGAGGGGCATCCCTTGAGGGAAGTTTTGAATTGATGATAAGGTCTGAAGATGGAGATCAACTGTTCCCCTCATCCGGAACGCTTTCGGTCCATTCATTCGGTCCGGATCATATGGGGGTCCATCATTTTCAACATGTAATTGACCTGTCCGAACTGAATGAAGGAGGATGTCCGGAAAGGATCAGCATAGGGTTCCAATTCAGTTCATTGAATGGGGAACGTCCCACCCTGTTCTCTTTCCTCTTGAACTATACGGTGGCGTATCCGTACGAAATGAAGATCGTCGATGAAATGGACATGGTCGACATGTCCAATGTCAGGGTGTCGGCCGTGGGCCTCGAATTGGAAAATACCCACATCAGCGGTTTTGCGGTCATCGGCCCATTCAAGATAGAAGAGGGGATGCCTCACCATCTCTGGGCCAAGGGGACCTTCCTCAATATCGAAGATACATGCACATTTTCGATCTTGGCATCCAACCATTTCTCGATGGGGTCCTTCGATGGATTCTCGAACGATCTGTCGGACGAGTTGGTCAAGGCCGGGGAGTTCGTCCCGATCAAATGGGGGCGTTTGAACCTCCATGACCTGCCTCCGTTTGTCTCGGAATTCTATGTGAAGGTTGATATTCAGCGAACAGGATCGCTTTCACCACGACTGACATCGTTAAGGATCGGCTACACATCCCCACCGGAGATCGAAGAAGTGGATATCGAACAGATCGAGATATATCGCGACATCTCGACAGAGGTCCACATCCAGGTTTCCGATCCCGAGGAACCGGCAGATCACCTGCATCTGGATGTCATGATAATGGCTCCAGGTTCTGATGATTGGACCTGCATGGGGATATCCGATCCCATGTGGAACGGTGAGGATTGGGAAGTGACGGTGACAACAGATATCCTGTCCGTGGTAGGTAACTACTCTTTCAAGGTGAACCTATCCGATGGGATCGGTGCTTTCGGGGAAGAGATGATAGTAACGGATCTACTATTGGTTCTCAACAATGTACCCACACCTCCAATGGTCAAGATCGACCCGGCTCTTCCGGTGACCGGTGATACCTTGACATTCATGATGATATCTCCCGGATCGGATATTGAGACCGATATTTTCGACCTTACCTACAACATCTATCTGTTCAAAGGGGGAGACTTGTACAAAAAGCTTGACAATCAAACGACCCCGGATATCTTGTTGGACGACCCGGTGCTGGCCAAGGATGAGGTATGGGACATACTGTTCACTACATGGGATGGCGTTGAGGAGAGCGAACCATTCCGTGTGGAACTCAGGGTCCTCAACTCCTGGCCTCTGATAATTTGGGACGGGAAGTCCATTGATATCCTCGAGGATGAGGTGGACACTGCCCTTGACCCGGATGAATGGTTCCGGGATCCTGATGGAGATGAGCTCGAGTTCACGGTGAAGGGGCCGATCGAAATATCCCCCTATGTTCAAGATGGAGTTGTCATGTTCGATCAGCTGGAAGACCACAATGGTCCTTCATGGTTATGGGTGAACGCATTCGATGGTGATGTAAATGTATCGATCAATATTACAATGAACATCATCGAGGTCAATGACATTCCCGTCTGGAACCACTTTGAAACATTGACAGTGTACGAAGGAGAATGGATCTTTGTGGATATCTCAGCCAGGGACCTTCGCGATCATGAACTACCCGTGGTATCGATCAATGATTTCGTACCCGGGATCATTGAGGGCGTGAACCTGATATTCTATCCCAATGGAAGTTTCATGTTCCAGCCCGACAATTCAATGGTTGGAACACATCGTGTGCTATTGGATGTTGAAGATGGACATAGCATCACCTCCGATTCTTTCAATATCACAGTGTTGAATACCAATCAACCGCCCGAGAGGCCTGCTGTGACACCCGGAGGGAACGTTCATGTCTATGAACACGATGAACGGATAGTTCTTTCAGCTGTTTCCCTGGACCCTGATCTCATATGGGGTGATGATCTCACTTATCTGTGGACCTCTTCCATTGACGATGACCTTGGTCAGGGGGAGAACATCACACCGGTACTTTCCGTGGGAATTCACACGGTCACTGTGACCGCGAGGGATACGGAAGGGGAGATGAACTCAACATCCATTTCCATAGAGGTCCTGGCCAAGGAGAAGGAAGATGGAACGGTGATGAGGACATGGATGGTCTACGGAATGTCCTGTTTCCTCCCCCTGCTCCTGGGTATCATCATCGGAGTCGCTATCATTCTGCTCGCAAGGAAAAAGAAAGAGGAGAAGAAGGATAACAAGGACATCAAGGATGAGAAGGAAGAAGGATCGAGCGCAGATCCACCAGGTCTGAAAATAACAGATAAAGATGAAAGAACTTCACTACCGGGTCCTTCTCTGCAATCTGCAAATGCTCAACAACCTGAAAGGGTCCTTCCTCCCCATACCCCAGAACAGACGACATATCCTGTTGTGAATGAAGCTCGACCTCAACCTCCTTCATCAGAGAATGCAGAACCTCAGGCTAAACCCCCTAATGATCAGGATCAAGGACCAACACCTCCTAAAATAACAGACCCTGTTGTACCTCGATCTACACCCAACCCTGCAACAGGTCCAGTATCTGTCGGAATGCAACCAACACCTCCTCCAACTCGATCCTCTAATGATCCAGTACCAGAGGAGATAGTTCCACATTACGATGCCGAAAAGGAGGCATCCCAGTGAAACACGGGAAGGCATTTTCGATCTTCATGTGTTCAATAATTGTATTGGCAGGCATCTTGATCATTGGATCAGGTGAGAGGGCAACGGGATCAGATGAGATCCCCTCCTCCTCCCCTGGAGGGATCCAAACTAGCACCAGCAAGGTCCTCACGATCGATGATGTGACATCCAGACAACAGGCACTGGAGTGTGATATGAGAAATTCCATCATCCACAATGGAACTCTTTTCTACATTTACTCCTGGTTCAATGGCACTGCTACGACCATTAGTATTGTCGCTTCCTATGACATGGGTGGAAATTGGACAACCAAGGTTGATATATGGAGCTCTACCACTTATGAAGATTCACATTTCAACGAACTTCTGGTATGGAATGGAGATATCTATGCGTTTTTCAATGGATTCACCGCCAGTAGGGCAACAAGAGCTATCTTCATGAAAAAAGCAAATGTGGGGTCATGGCAGAATCTACGCACTAGTTCACTGGTGACAATAAGGTCAACTGAAGCAAATTCCTGGGTTGTGACCCACGATGATGATTATATCTATATGGCAATGGTCCAGGCCAGTCAGTGGAGGGGGCTGTTCTATCGGTATAATGGGAATTCATGGACAGGACCTACGTTCATGACATCCAGTGGAAAGGTCTATCACGTAAGTATCACATCTATGAACACAAGTACAGGGACGAAATTGCTCTACATTTATTCCCGGACATATTATCCGGGTTGGTCAACAGGATATCTATACCTGAGGACTTCTACCAATAATGGGGTTTCTTGGACCTCAGCGAGAGTAATAATGAATGATTATAATGATTATTTCAACAATCATATATTCGATAATAACGGAACACTGATGATAGTTTCATCTCGCTTTGGTGATCCCGAGATCCAGATGACAATAAGTAGGGATGATGGATCTACCTGGACAACGGAGAAGACCCTAATTTCCGACAGGGGAACCACCAGTGCTTACCCGAACGATCCTGGTTATTCAATAGGCATGCGGGCAGGGGGAAAGATCCTGTGCATGGTTTTCGAGAACGAGGATGAAGAGGTCAAAATGATATACAGCAAGGATTGGGGCTCCAACTGGGTAGATGAAGATGACGCCATTGTGATCCAGGATGCCCAATCATTCAGGCCGGTTCTTACCAAAGGAACCGAATTCGTCAGTTATATTGTCGAAAATGGGACCGAGTACAATGTTGAAATACTCGACATTAGGAACCTTTATCTGGATGATTACTCACCAAGGAATCTCACCCTTGATCGTTCGGTCCTGCATATGAATCTCAGCTGGGATCCACCTTCCCCCAGCATATTCTCCCTCTATGATCTTCAAAATTACACCATCTATCGGGGAACTTCATGGGATACGTTATCATACTACAGAATGGTGGGAAATGTGACGTGGTTCAATGACACAATTATGTCACTGGATCCGCAAACGTTTTTCTATGGTGTCACTTCTACATTTGATACCCTGGGTGAAAGTACGATCTCCAATGTTGCTTTCGGAGATGTGCTGTTTCCCCTGCCCATTGAAGGATTCAAAGCTATAGGCGGGGACCTGCATGTCAAACTCAGCTGGCGGACCTTCCCGGGTAGCATCGGTGAGATCTTCGATGTTTCGCATTTCACGATATATCGAGGTAGATATTGGGATTCCATGCACCCATTCTTCATAATCGATCCAAATGATGTGGAGTTCAACGATACAACAGTATCCCATTTTCCCTCCACTTATCACTACATGATATCATATCACCTGACCGGATTCGGTGATGTGGGTTGGTCGGACCCTGCGACGGCCAAACCCTTCACCCATCCGGATCCTCCTATAGATGTAATTTTCAATGAGATCGATGAAGGTGTTACGATCGAGTGGGAACCTCCAGTTGACACAGGAAGATACCCTATAGATGGTTATTCTGTCTACCGTGGTCATTCCCAAGATGATCTGAGCATTGTGCAGGTCATGGAATATCCTGCTCTTCTGTTCGATGATATCAACCTGACTGCCGGTGAGAAGTATTTCTACAGGGTGTCTGCC
>JAUVCN010000098.1 GCA_030595715.1 Thermoplasmatales archaeon | reverse complement strand
GGTTCTGACATGTATGAAGGAAGTATTGCTATGAAGAAATCGTCAGGTTTAACAAGAAAAAATGAAGATAATGATAAATTCAATGAAGATAGATTTGCAATAGGTTACAGTAGTGGTCTTCACGACAACGATAGAACAAAGAATGCAGACATATCTTTCAATCTATCCATCAATGATGATGATGGAGATGGGATAACTTGCTGGTCAGAAAGGAATCTCTGGAATACTGATGCGAAATTATTTGATTCTGACGGAGACAACATCTCTGACGGGTACGAAGTGATTCATGACCTTGAACCCAATCATCCCAAGAATGGTGGAAGGGAGGTGAATGATACGACTGATACCGATGATGATGGACTACCAGATTTAGTTGAATACGAATATCAGAAATATGGATCAAATCCAAACAGGAAGGATATTTTTGTAGAGGTTGATTGGATGGTAAGAGGTTGGTTTGAAGAGCTAGCTTTTTTGCCACTAAATTACGGGATAGGTGACCTTGCGAAGTTCAAGGTGATTAAAGTATTCAGTCACCATAGTATATCATTGCACATCGATGACGGATGCATGGGCGGGGGGAATAGCATTACGATGACAGATGAGTATAAAGACCTTGATTGGCCAGATGAATTCTATGAATTAAAATGGGGGAAAGGATACACAATAAATAATTGGAGAACGAATGATGTAACTTATGGAACAAATAATCATTTTACAAAAGAAAGATGGCATATTTTCCATTACGGTGTGATGAGTTATAAATGTTCAGTGGATGGCAAAGGCAGCAGTACAAGAGCAGGACGAGGGGAGGGATCCTCTTCTGCACCAGGTCCTGGTGGAGACGATTTTACAATAACCAGTGTAAGTTTTGATGTAACAAAAACTATGATGCATGAATTAGGAAGAAACTTTGGTTTGCCAACTCAAATGACAAATAAAAATACAGCTATGTATAAACACTCAAATGAAGGAAAAGCCGATTATTTAAGCAGTGAGTGGTCTATTTTAAAATTTGATGGAATGACAACAACCAATGATTAGGGGTGATACATATGAATGAAATATATCCAAAATTTATATCTATCTTTTTATTAGTAATCATTTCATCTTTCTTTTCATGTTGTCTAAATACAGATAATAACAAGGAAGAAGAAGTAATTGAGGTAAAATATGAATTATTGATAGAGCCAATTAAGAATCTTGACTCAAATTATATTGTAATATGTCCAATTTTTGTCAACAAGAATGGGGAAGCCTCCCATATAAATAACCAGTTTATACTTAAAGAAGGTAATTGTGAATATAATATTAAAGAAACTTCTCAAGGATATGGTTTATTGATTTCTTCAAATCAATCAATACTACTAGGATTATATCAAACAATTAATTCCGATGAATATGATTTCATTTTAAACTTTTTTAACACCTCAAAGGGTTATGGGTGGGGAACTCAATATTTCATTTATTATGAGGACAATAGTTCTAATCCTGTAAAAATAAATATTAATATTGAAATCAATGAAACATATGGTGATATTATCTTTGAGATTGATGAATATTTAAAATACGGCTGGAATGAATACAATGCAAAATTGGACATAAGTGGTGATTAATCTCAATGTTGAACGTCACCCCCTTCGGGACCTGAAATTCGGTCGCCGGGCTGGACTGGAAAATTGCCCGAATGGGTGAGAAAACAGGTCATTTACTTGGTTGAAATAACTAATATAACAATTTCACTTTTGGATAGGCCTCTCCTGTTTCAATATATATCGGATAAAATTGTTACAAACTATATCGGTGAATGTATGAATGAAGAAAGAACAATGGTTGTCTTTCAAAATATCAATATCAGACGAATATGGCATAATGATGAATGGTACTATTCGGTAGTTGATATCATTGCTGCATTAGACGCAAGTTCCCGCCCAAGAAAGTATTGGTCCGATTTGAAAACTAAATTGCTTTTAGAAGGATTTGAAATGTCCGATAAAATCGGACAGTTGAAAATGCCAGCACCAGATGGGAAAAATCGGTTCACGGATTGTGTGAACACAGAAACTGCATTTAGAATAATTCAGTCCATTCCATCTCCAAAAGCGGAACCATTCAAGCAATGGTTGGCTCGCGTAGGATATGAAAGGATCGAGGAGATCGAGAATCCGGAGTTGGCTCAAGAGCGTATGAAATATATTTATGAGAAAAAAGGTTATTCAAAAGATTGGATCGATAAAAGGCTACGTGGCATAGCGATACGACAAGAACTTACAGATGAATGGGCTGAGAGATCAATAACAAAAGCCCTTGAATATGCCATTCTTACAAACGAGATCAGCATGGCAACCTTCGGAATGACGGTTGATGAATATAAACAATATAAAAAACTGAAGAAGGAAAATCTTCGTGACCACATGAATGATCTTGAATTGATCTTTACAATGCTTGGAGAGAGAGTTGCAACGGAGATAACACGTAAAGAAGATTCCCAGAGCTTCACCGAATGTAAAGATGTTGCGAAAAGGGGTGGAAAAGTTGCTGGAAATGCAAGATTGGAAGCCGAGAACGAAATCGGTGAGTCCATTATTACAGATGATAATTATTTAAAGGAGCCCGAAAAAGTGAAAAGAATTGGGGGAAAAAAGAATATTGATCAATCAGAGTGATCATTAACATTATTAGAACGTCACACCCCGGATTGGGCTGAAATTCGGGGCCGCGGGTGTTATGGGAAATTGACTGGAACAGGTGAGAAAACAGGGACGGGTCCATAGGCCCGAAATTTGTGACGTTTCAATCTGGAACAACGAATCGTTCCAGATAAACCCGAATCTCATCCACATCCGCAGGCATTTTAGAACAATCTACAATGATGATCTCAAATCCAGGTTGACGGTACTGTCAATGGCGATTGAAAAACTTCCAAAAACGGCAAACGAAAATCTTCCACCCTATAAGAGCCATCTCCAATTCACATTTGGAGGTGGTCCATGCAAAAAATGGAGGAACAATACATTATACGGCATTTGAAAGAAGAAGGATTGAGCATAAGTGCCATAAGCAGAAAAAACGGGCATTGCAGAAACACCATCAGGAAATATATCTATGATCAGGAACTGAAGGCATACAAACCAAGACACCAGAAAGAAAAGATACTGGATCTATACAAAAAACATATCAAATCTCGACTGGAAAAATATGAAGAGTTGTATGCGGTTGTATTATTTGAATAGATCCAGGAAATTGGTTACACGGGAGAATATACAACCGTTAAGGGTTTCATGAGACTTATAAAGAGATCCAAACGAATAGTAGCTGAATATCGATATGAAACAAAATCCGGTGTCCAATTACAAGTCGATTGGGGTTAGCTGGTGTCAATGGTTAGGATCCTTTAACGGAGAATAAATAGAATAGGTGAGCGGTTCTAATGATCAGATCATCGAAGTGAATCCAGTAAATAACGATCGACGAAGCAAAGGGGCTGATAATATACCGGTAAAGATTATTATCATATAGTGGAATGTGGTAATAATGTCACAGGTGGCCTGATATGAAACAGTACAAATTATCCGTTGTTGTTGAAAAAGATAAGGATGGATACATTGCTTTTTGTCCCGAGTTGGATGGTTGTTATACCCAAGGGAACACCTATGAAGAATTGATGGTCAATATGCGAGATGCGATCCAGCTTCACATTGAGGACAGGATATCAGCAGGAGAAGAGATCGAAACATACGAGATGATCAGTCTCACATCTCTGGAAGTGACCGTTTGAGTCAAAAACTTCCCAGGATCACTGCTGATAAATTGATAAAGGTTCTTTCTAAGAACGAATATGTATGTGTCCGTCAAAGTGGAAGTCATATGATCTTCAAAAATGAAGATGGAACTCGGGTCACGGTTCCTTATCACTCGGGAAAGATCATTCATCCAAAGATCCTGAAGCGAATTATTGAAGATACGGGAATATCGGTTGATGAATTATAGGACAAGAGTTGCCGATCAAGCCCGAGAAAAGTAGGGCTAAGATCAAGTGATGATCATAGATCGCTCCTTTGGTCTAATTATCATCTGGGGACTTCCTTTCATCCCTGACCAACAACCTATTTAATCTCAGATGCCAATATCTTGCTATCCAGTATAATGGTGAAAGATAATGAAAACAGCTCTTGTCGCAGGCATCATGGCCCTCCTTCTGATCTCGGGCCTGTTCATCGGATACCTTGCAGGTTCGCGGGAAGGTCCCTCCGGAGGAGAAGACGGTTCGGAGAACCTGATAATTCAGGCACCTGTCTGGGAAAGAGGAAGGTTCTGGACATATTCGTTCAATATTCCGGAGACCGGTATACTAACATCGAAGATCGCTGTCGCGGGGGATGAGGGGGAGAATTACGAGGTGGGGGTGAATAATCTCATGGACGCCCGAAGACATGCGGTACTGAACTTCGATCCAATGCTCGGAAGGATAGGTATGAACGGTCTGGAGGTTTACGAGAATAATGAACCTCAACCTCTTTTCAAGTTCCCGCTCACTCTACATTCGAACTGGTCATTTTCGATGTTCGGTGTGGATGAGTTCGAAGCCAGGGTCGTTTCGATCAAGCAGATGGATATTTCGGAGTACAACCGGACCACAATAGTAAAAATAGAGGCCGAGGGACCTTCCGGGGAGTCGCTGAGATACTCATATGATACTTCATCGATGTGGATCAGGGAACTTACCCTATCGGATGGGGATGAGCCATCCCTGGAAATGGATCTCGTATCCCATGGTACCGGATACACTGGTGACCTGTTCTTCGTTCGGGGTGTGGATCTTTTCGATGACGAATACAGCTCAAGCAGAGGCTCTCCGGAGATCGATCTTTACAATTCGTTCATCGATCGGGGCCACCCGAACTGGGGACCTTTCGATGAGCTGATCTATTTTTATGACGTGGAGACCAGATCGGGAACTGTTGGAACCCTTACGATCAGGGACCACAGCACAAGGGCCAATCTGAGGAGGACATTCGAATCGAACATGGTGGCCAGGTCACTTGGCACTCTTGAAAGTAAAGCCGGTGAATGGAGCGTTACTGTCAGTTTTGCCGGTGATAGTGATCTACATATCAAGATAGCCGGCGGGATAGTTTATTCCTGGAATGTTTGATCGACCCATTTCAACCCAATATTTATCATTTTAAAATGTTATGACAGTTCAAGAGCACATAGGTGGATCAAATGGTATTGATACTGACAAAAGAGGACGTCATGTCCGTCCTCGAAATGAAAGATTGCATTGATGTTCTTGACAAGGCCTTCACCGAATTGGCGAAAGGAACCGCTGTTCTTCCTCTCAGGATCGGTATCAGGCCTCCCGGTGGCATTGCACTTTACATGCCGGCATATCTCAAGGAGATGAATGCGCTTGCCTGCAAGATAGTGACGGTTTACAAGGACAATCCGAACAAGCATGATCTTCCGACCACCATCGGAAAGGTATTGTTACAGGACCCGAAGACAGGAGAGGTAACCTGCATAATGGATGGTGGGTACCTGACAGCTGTAAGAACGGGTGCTGTTAGCGGCCTTGCAACAAAATACCTTGCAAGGGAGGATCCAGGACAAACAGCCGCCATCTACGGGGCCGGAGTACAGGCGAAAATGCAGCTGTGGGGTGTTCATGAGGCCAGGTCCCTTTCAAAGGCATATGTTCACGATAAGATACCAGGTTCTGCAGAGGCCTTCGCGGTCGAGATGTCGGAGAAACTGGGTATACCTGTAGAAGCCACCGATGATCAGGATAAGCTTCTATCAGCGGATATAATCTGCACCGCAACGTCCTCTCCGGAGCCGATCTTCGATGGGTCAAAGGTGAAAGAAGGAGCACACATCAACGGTATCGGCAGCCATTCACCTAATGCAAGGGAGCTCGATACCGTGATCGTGAAAAGATCAAAGTTCATAGCGGATTCCAGGGAAGGGTGTCTCAGCGAGGCCGGGGATATCATGATCCCCCTGGAAAAAGGGGAGATCACAGCAGATCATATCCATGCCGACCTCGGAGAGATCATTACAGGAACAAAGGAGGCAAGGACCTCACAAAGCGAGATCACCTTGTTCAAATCCAACGGACTCGCAATCCAGGACTCTGCCACTGCGAAACTGGTATATGAGAAGGCATCGGAGCTGGGGATCGGAACAGAGATCTCGATCTAGATGATCTCCTCTTCCACTTCCGGCATTTCCACCTTTCCCCATTCTCCTCTGACAAAGTACAGATCGCTCTCACCATTTCTCGGACCTATGTAGTATTGATATCCGATGTTAAGCGCCTTGTCCGGGCCTATGACTATCTCGAAGAAATCATGGAGAGCATGCAGATCAGCCCCAACGTAACAGGGTGTTGGATCGGCGATGGTAAAGTTCAGTTCCGGATCTTCGGTGTTCGAGTACAGGTCCATCGCACCGTAGAGGTACCATTCACTTTCAGATGATATTGGTAGGTCCTTCGATGCATAGAATGCGACTGCCATGGACCCATCGGGGCCAACATTTATCGTGGGATAATCGATGAATGCCTTGAAAGGTGTGATGTTCCATGTTTCCCAGGTCCTTCCGTGGTCAACACTTCTTCCGATGAAGATCTTCGTACCGTTCTCGACACCATTTTCAGCATCGTTCCAGAGGACCCAGACGACGCCATCGTTCTGTGCAGAGACTATGGGGTACTGTCTTCCGGGGCCGTCCCTGTGTCCGATCAGGATAGGATCGTTCCAGTTCCAGGTCACACCCCGGTCATCACTGACATACATGAAGATATCCGCATCTGTACCTGTTTTACTTTCGGAGACGATGTAGACATGATCGCCGTTCCTCTCGCAGTCTATATGGGCCCATCCATTTCCCGGAACAGGATCCGCAAGACTGAAGGTCCTTGCACCGTTGGTGGACCGATAATACCAGTATCTGCCTCCATTCACCTCAACGGCATTGTTCCCCAGATAGTGGACGATCCCATCTCCCTGGGCTGTGACCCAGGGTCTGTCATCAAGACCCGTGGTCTTCTGTACCCTGATGGAATACTGATATTGGCCCTGGTTTGCCCAGACATGAATGTGATTGTCCAGAAGATAGGTATCAACGTAATACACATAGTCCCTGGCATCTACCGCGATATCCCCCTCATCTCCCAGGTATGTCTGCCATAGTGTACCTCTCGGGAAGGGGTCGTTGGGTGATTTCCATGTCCTGCCATCATCCGTGCTGACGAAGAACCATGAAGCCAGATAATCCCATGATCCTCTATCTTCCAGGTCCTTGTGGGCGGTGTAATAGAGCGCACCGGTGGAATCAATGGCGATGCTTGGCTCGTATCCTACCTTGTTGAATGCATATGGCTGCTGGAAATCGACAACGGTGACAGGGAGGACCTCTTCTTTCTCATCATCGGTTCCGAGATCTATGTCGGAGCTTGAGCTTGCCACTATGATGATGATCACTATGGCGACTATGATAACAAGCGTTACCGATGAATATGTGATTATTGACCTGGTCCTTTTTTCCATCACCTGAAAAGGGTGATCCGTGGATATAAAGTTTTATTTTTTTAAATGAGCAAAAAGGACCGGTCCAGCTATCGAAGGTCAACCCCGGTCGATCCGCATCTGATGTCCTCCATCTCCCTGCCCGGGAAGGGCCTTATCGGTTATCTGTGGATAAGCATATAATACCACAAGATATCGTAAGGATGGTCAATGATGAAGATATGCATGGTATCCTCCGAATATCCTCCCAAATGGGGAGGGGTGGGTGTTGTAGCCTACTATCTATCGACATGGATGGCAAAGAGAGGTCACGAGGTCCATGTCGTTACCAGGGAACAGGATATCGGCTACAAGAGCTCACATGACAATATCCACATTCACCCGGTCAAATGGCTGAAGGCCCCGATGCTCTTTACACTTTCATTTGGCAAGAACGCTGTAAAATGGATGGAGGATTCCGGTGTTGATTTCGACATTCTCCATATCCACTCCAATATGGCACTTATTCCCGGAAAGTTCTATGACAGGATAAAGGTCCCGATAGTATCCACGATGCACGGGACCTGGTGGGGGGAGCGGTCAACAATTTCCTTGAAGGATATCTCACCCTCCATCTCCGGCATCAATGACCTGTCCGTATTGTATATGAGCCCCTTCATGGACAGGTTCGAGGACCATGCCCTGAAGAGGTCGAGTGGTGTGATCACGATCTCCTATTCCGAATGCAGGGATCTGAAGAAAAGAGGTGTGAAGAACGATCTTAAAAGAAGGATACATCTTCCAAACGGGATCGATGTGGATGAATTCGATCCCGAGAACCGCGATACCGGTTTGAAGGGAAGATACGAGATACCGGAAAAGGACCAACTGGTCGTAAGCGTTGGACGCTGGGCGGCAAGGAAAGGCATCAGGGAGCTGCTGCAGGTATTCCGGAAAATGAACCGGGAGAGAAATGATATTACATTCGTTCTGGTAGGTTGGGGACCTCTCGAAGCGGAGATCAGGAGAAAGAGCAGGTCCTTCGGTATCGAGAACAAACTGCTCCTGGTGAAGAACCCGGATCATGATGAGATGCGGAAACTGGTGGCGACAGCTGACCTGGCAATGTTCCATTCATACTGGGAAGGGTATGGTTTGACGTTCGGAGAGGCCCTTGCGTCCGGAACACCATGTGTTCTGACAGATGTGGGTGGAGCTTCAGAGATGTGTGTGGAGGGAACCGGCAAACTTGTCAAAGTGGGTGACATCGAGGGGCAGGCAAGGGAAGCACTTGACATGCTTTCACGGGATGATCTGGAAGAATGGGGGAAGAGAGGAAGGGAGCACATCCTGAAATACTGTTCATGGGATGATATATCGGAAAGGACAGAGGCATTCTACAGATGGATCATCGAGGATCCATCGAACAGGAATGGATGGAGAGAAGGATTCGAGCGCTGCCCTTGATCGATCATTATCCGATCACACTTTTTAAAGGGATAAACCTTTTTATTCAAATGATCGGTAGTATGCTCATGAAAGAAGAGGGGGTTAAAGAACCCCCATTGGCATCAGAGGATACCGCAGCAGATGCAAGAACCCGAATATCAAGGGAAGGTCCAGAGGATATCATCGAAGAGAATGATGATACCATTTTCGATGATATCGAAGATGTGCTCGACCGTGAGAAGGCGAAGAACCTTTTCAACCGATTGCTGGAAACCGACCTGGATAGGAAGGATCGGGCCACCAAGGTCTTCCAGTTCGTATTTCCATGGGCATTCTGGCTGATAATGGTGATAACCACAACAATTGTTCTAACCGCCTGGATGGGGTGGGATGTCAGCAAGGAGCTTCTCAACATCTGGATATTCTACACCGTTCCCCCGGCAGGGAAGGAGACATTGATACCCACGGCCGTTTCGAAGGGCGTCCCCGGGATAATGGCCGGTATAGCAACGTCAACAATAGATATCTGCTTCTCACTATTCCTGATATGGAACTATGATTGGGTGAAAAAACTTCCTGTTCTCGGCCCTGCTCTGGAAAAGACAGAGGCAAAGGGTCGTCAAAAGGTAGCGAAGAGCCGATGGTTCGGAAAGGCCACATTCTCGCTTACAACCTTTGTCGTGTTCGTCCCTTTCAGCGGTTCAGGAGGGGTCGGTGGGACGGTTTTCGGCAGGATAGTCGGACTTGCACCATACAAGGTCCTTCTGGCAGTGGTGATAGGTTCCACTATCGGATCGACCGGGTTTGCATTCCTTTCGGAACAGCTCACTGAATTCCTCGGATCGGACAATCCCGTTGTCTCCTTCCTTTCCAATCTCAAGATACTGCAGTTGGTTGCTGTATTGATCGTCATAGCATTCGTGATCTACACCATCAGGTATCCAAAGATGGCAGCAATTGCCACCAAAAGAGTTGTACATCAGGCTCTGGACATCACGGAAAGGACCGTGGATATGGCCGAAGAGAAGAGCAAGAAGGCACAGAAGATGGTGGTAAAGGGGACCAAGGAATCACTTATACTGATGGGAGAGGGGAACAGGATCGTGTCGGATCTCGGCCTTGAGATCGCCACCAAGCCCATGGAACTCATGGGAAAGGGTGGTAAGAAGATAAAGAATGATACAAAGGAATTCTCCATGAAACAGATAGGCCGGGCCCAGAGCTTGGCAGGTGGTGCAATAGACAGGACAGTCGATATTGGAGAGAGAACGACAACAAGGTCGATCGAACTTGCAACGAGCATTACCAAAAAAGGGATCCATGAGACGAAGGCTGGGTGGGAAGAAGCCGGGAAGGTCCTTGTCAAGGGTGGAGAAGGTATAGAGAAGCTGTATCCAAAGAAGAAGATGATGGACAGCGATAAAGATAATGAGGATATGACGACCTCAAAACCCCGTAAGCTTCAACCTCCACCTGCAAGTTGAAGAATAAAATCAGAACTTTTTTATCATATACCGTATTGTTTCGCATATGGAAAGAAAGAGGATCATGGTCACAGGCGGGGCAGGTTTCATCGGTTCACATCTGGTGGATGCATTACTGGAAAAAGGGCAAACCGTGGTCGTTTACGATAATCTCTCGGGCGGGAAGAAGGAATTCCTGTCGCACTGCATGGATGACATCGAGTTCATAGAACGGGACCTTGTTACAGATGATGATCTGATCGGATCCCTGAAGGATGTGGACCATGTATATCATGTAGCTGCGAATCCCGATGTCAGGGTCGGAGCAGATGATACCTGGGTGTCGGTGGAACAGAACATCATAGCCACCTACAATCTATTGGAGGCAATGAGGAAGGTCAGACCGGATGACCCGCCATCATTTTCCTTCACATCGACATCTACCGTGTACGGGAATGCCACAGTTCTTCCGACACCCGAAGATTACGGCCCATTGATACCGATCTCCCAGTACGGAGCATCCAAACTTGCTGCAGAAGCGATCATATCTGCATTTTCCGATAATTTCGGAATAAAGGCATCCGTGTTCAGATTCGCCAATGTCGTAGGTTCAAGGTCAACACACGGCATCCTTTTCGATTTCTATCACAAACTGATGAAGGACCCATCACGGCTTGAGATCCTCGGAGATGGTCTCCAGAGGAAATCTTACATCCATGTTTCCGATTGTGTGAAGGGTGTGATCCATGCAACGGATGATCAGGAGTCCCCGTTCGAATATTACAATGTTGGAACAAGGGATTATGTCGAGATCAAACAGATCCCGCAGATCGTCGTAGAGGCCATGGAACTGGATAATGTCGAGTTCGTCTACACCGGTGGTCACAAGGGTGCGGGATGGAAGGGTGATGTCAAGTTCATGTCGCTTGCAGTTGACAAGATAATATCAACCGGGTGGGAGTATGATCTGGATTCCAAACAGACCCTTGAACTGGCCATCAGAGAGATAATCTCTGACCTGAAAGAAGTCTGAAGACCCTGAAAGGATTCCTGGACCTGTTCAGAAACTTATAAGTATAATGCTCCATTTGGAAAATTCGGAGTAATTGATTTGACCAGACGTATGAAGTACAGGGGAAACAAGAAGGGCAATTTCAAACCCAAGAAGAAGAACCCCGGGGAAAAGCTCCGGAGACCGATGCTCAACCTTGGTCGCCTCGACTACTTCAAGTACGATTTGAACGAGATCGTGGAAAGATCCGATATCGACGAGGACCTCCGCCCCTCCTTCAAGGCATCCCTGATGGCAAA
>JAUVCN010000097.1 GCA_030595715.1 Thermoplasmatales archaeon | reverse complement strand
AATCTATCCTACCTTCATTTTTTTATTGACTAAAAATATTATCACTGTCCAAATTAATGATAATACTATCATCGTTATTGTCATGAAAAGTATAGCTAATCCGAGAGAGGATCCAAATAATTTCAGTAGTTCATTTGTTATTAATAATGACACAATAATAATTAAGCCTGCTATTGGGATAGAAAGGAGTAGTATCAACTTTGGATGATCCATTATTGATTTTTTCTCCATTTCTCTCTCACCACCTTTATTTTAATAGTCATTTATTCCTAAGGATTTTTCCTCTTACGGCGACTTTCGGAATCATTTAGAGGTATTATTGACAACCATTCCAGTACTTAGGGAATAGGAACAGTTCCAATCGTCAACTCTCCCGAAGGTATTCCATCTTTCTTTGAATATATGATACATCACTATCGCTGCAGCATTGGCAACATTTATTGAATTCTGAGTTCCAATCTGTGGGATATAATACTGATCGTTATCTAAGAATTCCTCACTTACACCTTTAGTTTCATTTCCAAATATGAATAATGGCTTCTCAGGAAACTCAATCTCGGTGAATGGTTTCGCCAACTCGAATGTGTCAATAACTATGATAGAATATCCCCTCTTATCGATGTATTTTTTTAATTCCTTATAATCCTTGAAGAATGTGACCTTTATCCATCTATCCATTTTCCTTGAGGATTTCTTCATGAATTTGGTGAATCTTTCCCAACCAAGTACTATTACTTCATCACATCCAAAAGCATGTGCAGTCCTGATAGTTGTGCCAATATTCCCCTCTTTTTCAAAATGATCAAGGAGGATGGCATAACCCATTTTTGGTATATTTTCTATCAATTTCTCTCTTCTTGGATTCATATAATTACGATCCTTAAAAGAAGTTGGGATTTGAAAATGAAATACTATTAGTATAATTCTGATATCATTTTTCTCATCTCATTTTCCTTTTACGTCCATTTTGGGAAACTCATTCTCGCTTAAAAACATATCCTTCTGAAAGCGATTGAGCATATCTATATCATTGAAAGATATTCCCTGGAAGTGATTATCATGATCTTCGATTCTGAATAAGTCAGCAGATCCTTATCCCCGGATATAATGTAATCACAATTCATTTCTTGATTCCAAAATTGCTTCTTCGATCTCTTTCTTTGATATCTTTTTTCTCTTTGCTTCTTTTTGGAAAAGTTTGCTTATCTCCTTCAATTTCACATCAACTTTTTTCATTATTACATAATCTCCAATTACATCAACAGCGATGTATGTGTCTTGATCGATCCCTAAGCGTTCTCGAATTTTGTTTGGCAGTGTGATCTGTCCTTTGCTTGTAGCTTTAATAATTTGAGTCATGTTATCATAAAAGTAAGGAATCCTTACATTTTAATACTTGTTATTCCAGTTGTCTGGTCAATCATTCTAAAATTGAATTGCCTACTACGTCCAGTTTCGGAGCGTTCAGATCACTGATTTCCTATCTTTCCTCCAGGGACATCAACGATACAGGGAGATATGAGCTTTACTTCTGGTGTTTGTAGGCCGGATCATCTTTTCGGTTTCTTGGAAGATGATCTCTTCTTATGGGATCTCTTACCAGTATTTTTCCTGTGACCTATACGGGATCCTTCATCATCCTTCTTTTTCGAGATGATCACAAGAGGATAGATGAGCATCAATGTAATGAGGATCGGAGCGATATTTCCAACATAACAAGCCGTATCCCACCACCAGTCCTCATAATCTCCGATAGTGCCCACAGCGGCCAGGGTCAGCATCCCCAGAAATGATATCAGAAAGATCAATGCCATCATGATCATGGAAATTATGTAAGGTGTCTTTTTTGATCCGATCCTCTTAGATGCAAGTGCTATCCCGAGTGTAACGATCGCTCCCAAGAATAGCAGAACAGAAAGGACCATGAACGGACCAGAAGCAAGATGGTTGAACCAGAACCATTCCCAGTATCTGGTCCCGTAGTAATCCACCCAGTAGAGTCCTCCAAAATCATCCAGAGCATATGATATTGCAGATATGAAAATAAAGATCATTATCAGAATGATCGAAATGAATGGCTTTCTTTTCATATTTCAACCCCGACTCTATAATCCAGGGAGATCGAATTTAAGCTTTTTGGAATCTCATACTACAATGATCCTTTGATCTCTGAACGATCGTTCGTTGATCACATTTCATTCATTACAATTCCCATTTCTTCCTGAGATATAATATGACACTGATCAAAACAAGGACCAAGATGAGGATCGAAGTGATCACTGCAATGAGAATGAACAATGCTCCCGATCCTTCTTCGTCGTCAATTGCATCAAGGGGAGCCCGAATGATGTTCGCATCCTCACTGCTTCCCACCATGAACTGATCTTCGGATTCTATCATTTCATTGGCAGGGTCGATCTCCATCTCGATCGAACCTATCCCTTCGGTGACTGTGAAATTACCCCCGATCACCCTGAACTGTCCAGGGCCAAGAGGCTCTATCCAGATCCGATCGATCTCCATATCGCCCGCTTTCAGGCTCATTCGAACCTTCCTCGAATACCAGTGTCCCGAATTTGAAACGTTGATCTTAAAGAATACCTTCTCTCCAATTTCTGCTGATGATACAGTAACCCCTTCGCTGTCATAGAGGAAAAGAGGTCCTTCGAATGAGAGATCGGGATACAGGACCTCCAAGGCAAGATCCATCTCATCCAATGTGATGTTCGTTCCCTGGGAGAGAATCAATTTTGCAGGATAGACCGGGACAATCTTGGCTCCATCTCGATCCGGTGCATCAACGATGATACTCATCCAGATAATTTCAGCAGGATCTACCAGGACGGACCTGCCTTCATCGATCCCTTGGTAAACGTATCCGATATCGTCGACGAAGGATCCAGTGTCGATCGATCCACTTGAATGATCGATCTCAAGGAAATTGGTGGGTTCGATCACCTGGGATGCCCATTCGATCCTGTAGTTCCATCCATCATCAAGAGAGGATATCGTATTCTTTTCCGATCTCGGTATCTTTTTGAAGAGGTCCAGAAACACGTTTTCCTTTGTATTGCCATTGTTTCTTATCCCAACGACCATTCTCTTCTCCTCTCCAGGCCCCATTCTGAGAACTCCCTCAAGGATGGGATCAGATGATATCAATTCCACATCCCTGTTCGGTTGAACATCAAGGGTCACGTTCAACAAGATCGGGTCGAAAGAGAATGGTTCCACCATCAATTGAAGGTCGATAGGACCAGGTGGTGTATTCCTATCAACAAGGAATTCCATCTCGATCAATTTCTTGGACCTTGCAGCGATCTCCATTCGATGGAATTCTCCCCCTGTTTCATTGAAAACTCTAAGGTCCACTCCTTTTGGATCGACAAGGTACACATCTTCAATAGTATCTTCTTGCCATCCAGTATTCTCGATGGAGATATTGGTCTTTGACCACTGTCCAGGAGCAACTTCAACAGTTTCGCTCTCATTATGATCTGTGAATAGAATGCTGTTTTTCACAATTACTACTGTAATGATTGGTGATACTTCCCAGAGATATGAACCAACGATTCTCCCAACATACCTGAATTGAAAGATGTCATCAGAACCGTAAATTTCTGGATCTGGTCTGAACTTCAATTCAGTTTTATAGGATTCACCTTGTGAAACATTCACTTTCAAATATGTCCAATTATATTGTCCCCACATTGGATAGGGTAGTTTATGGCATTCATATAATCTGTAACTTGTTGACCAGAAAGTTCTACTCTCGACGAAAATTTCTATCTCGATCACATCTCTGGTTCCAAGGTTAGAAAGGGTCAATGGAATTGTCAACCACTCGCAATTTCTTGCATAGAATAGGGTTGGATGCTGAGGAAAATATGGCCAGTTATGAACATGACCCACTGTCAGGAACAATTCATCTTGATCAAAGTTCGAACTATCCTCATCACCCTCAAGATACCATATGGGTCTTGCAGTTATTCTGACTGGTATGTGTGTATCTTTGGATGCATCGATAGGACAGATCACCTTTACCTTGAAAGTCTCATACGAAATTCCACCGTGAACATCCCTGATATCGGATGAGGTGAGTGTCACCTCCTTTGATATTGATCGGTCATCTTCGAAATACCAATCCCACCCATAATCTCTTGGAGGTTCATTCAGTTCGAGAAAAAATGTATCATTTACTGGTCCCGTGTTAGAAATAATTACAAGATACATGGCCTCGGAACCCGGATTCATCTTTCCCCATTTCTCTCCGAACAGAGGGTCCAGAGGATCCGAAGATGGTTCGATCATGAACTGGACATCGAAATCTCTTTCAACGATCTCGGATCCTGTATCTTCAAGTCCATCGACATCATTCGATCCTTTCAATGATGATCCTGAAAGCAATAATGTGATCAGGACGATCGAAACCAAAATGGGAATGACTCTTTTTCCTTTCAAGGACCTTGAATTCATTTCATTCTCCCCAATAAAAAAACCCATTCTGTATCTATAAATCAATTACTGTGAGGAATTTGGATTGAAAAAGATCCCTCCGAAACATATTACAGATACCGATTCCACCATCATGTATCACCTGGTCCTTGGCTGGATCGGAGCTTTCCTGTTCGCCGTGTGTGCTGTTCCCCTGGTGATATAGACGTTCAGGACAAAGAGAGCAGGTGACCTCTCATGGCTCTGTTCTGGCTTGGAGAGGAACTGCTGACATTCATCTATATCGTTAGCAGACGACATCATTGGATCGATCGTCCATTATCCTCTCTATATCAATTATGTATTCAACACGATTCTCGTTCTCTATCTCATCCTATGCCAAGATGGTATACGGGAATAGCATCCAGGTCGAAAACTGACGCCTTCAAAGACATTTTCATTATTTAACTTATTAATACATCTACAGCGATGTAGCGAACACTGGTTGATGAACATGGAAGCAGAGACTATTCTCCTCATATGCGCCCTGGGATTGATCCTACTCGTAGCATACCTGATCTACAGGATAAATTCTTACAAGAAAAGGATCGCTCCGATAAGACATATCTCAACCGAGATCTCGACCATGGACAGAGAGCATAGAAGGTCACCCAAGAAGAAGACAGGGCCATCCATAGATACCCCGGCAATTCCCGAGAACGAACTTCTGGTAATACTGCATAAAGAAAATCGGAAACCCTGGGTGAAAGCGGTTACGAGTAAACTATCGGAAGGAAGAAGGGGCGTGATCGTCACTGTCAAGGATCCCGATACCATCAGGTCCAGATACAGGGGTGATGTCAGGTTCATCTGGCTGGATCGGTCCACCGCCCATGGCCTGAAAGAAGACCTGACGGTGGTAAACCCCACCAATCTTTCCAAACTCTTGCAGGAGATAGAATATGCCATTGAGCCAGAGGGGCTCGTTCTCTTCAACGGATTCGAGGAAGTGCTGGGTGCAAACGAGACATCGAGGGTGATCAGGTTCCTGAGGATGCTCAATGATTCCTGCTCCAAGAAAGGATACTCATCCATCATTCCTGCCAGTTACAGGGCTGTTCCACAGAGGATCAGGGTCCAGCTGACAGAATCCTTCGAATCAGTGGTGATCTGAAGATGTCAGGATCGAACGACCTCCCACACCTGACAGTGGATCGAAAGATCCTTCTGCACTTGTACGATGTCAAACATTCCGAGATGGATTTCGAGGTCCCGCAGAGCGTGGTCCAGGATGGCATCGCTGAAGCGGTATCGATCAGAAGGGACAACATTCCGAGAACAATGAAGAAGCTGAAGGAAGAGGACCTTGTCTACGATGTACTGAAAAGGATCAAAGGACTTCCCAGAAAGAGAAAAGCATATTTCCTGACGGACAATGGGATGGAATTTGCAAATCAGGTGAAGGATGAGATCGCCTATTACAAGGTATTCCTTCAACTATCCGACGGATCGGTCAAGGAGGTTTACATGAAGGATGTGGCTCCATATCTGAACATCAATACGAGCCTGATCGACCTTCATTCGATGGTATCCAATGATGACGTTCTCACAGAGAATCTGGTCCGATCCTTCCTCACAGGCGAAAAGGAGATGCATGCGGCACTAGGGTCAGATGGCTTCGTTTCATTTCTTCAGGATGTCCCCATGCCGAGGGTATTCTATGGAAGGGACAATGAGCTGGAATCCATTTTCGATTGGCTATCCGTGGAAGGAGGTTCCCTGCTTTCAATAACCGGTATCGCGGGGATCGGAAAGACCACCCTTGCAGCAAAGGCTGCCAAGGAGATGGAAGGGAAGATGCATGTTTTCTGGTATAGGTTCCACAAATGGGATTCCCTCAGGAACGTCCTCTTCTCCATGGCAAGGTTCCAGGACCAGATGGGACGATCAGGTCTGAAGACATTCCTGGATTCGAATACAAGGCTGGACCAGAAGGAATACTACTCAATCATAGGATCGTCAATGAAGGACACTCCGATCTTCATGGTTTTCGATGATTTCCAGAGAGCGGCCGATGATATCGTGGATTTTTTCTCCAACTTCAAGGAGATGGTCCCGGCGATGAAGGAGTTGAAGATCATCATTGTCGGACGTCAGGTATTTCCATTCTACGACAGGTCCGATGTCCTCGTGAAGAAGGTCGTGAAGGAGATGAACCTATCGGGCCTTGACAAGCGCAGCTGCCGGGGTTTATTGAAGATCGGAGATGTCGATGATGAGCTGTTCCAGAAGGTATATGATATCACAAAGGGACATCCACTTTTCCTCCAGCTCATCTTATCCGCAAAGGACCTGGAAGACCAGAAGGATATCAAGAGATATATCTACGAAGAGATATTCAAAAAACTTGATGACAGGGCATCTTTGCTTCTCCAGATAGCGTCGGTATTCAGGTATCCGGTACCCTCTGACGCTTTCTTCATGGAGGAGGGACTTGATTTCACAACACTGGACAAACTGGTCGAGGCAAATCTCATTCAGGAGACATCATATGATGAATATGAGGCCCACGACCTGATAAAGGAGTTCTTCTACAACAGATTGACACCGGCGCAGAAGAACGAGTATCACGGAAGGGCCTCGGGTCATTACATGGAAACGGGTAACGAGAGAGCGACAGTCGAGGCGATGTATCATATGGCCATGGCCGGAAATACAGTGAAAGCGCTGAGATTGGCCTCTACATATGGCGAATCCATAATCACGAAGGGTCTGATCGAACAGTTCTCATCGGTCCTATCACTGCTGGACAAGGAGTTGTCTGAGGAAACCAGGGAATTCAATGCCACAACTCGACTCCTGCAGGGTGAGCTTCAGATGATCATGGGGAGATGGGACAGGGCTCAATCTGACTTTACAAGGGCTGCTGCCATTGCGGAAGCGGAGAATCGGCCTCTGATATCGGGAAGGGCCAATCTGAAATTGGGTCAGATAGAATCAAGGAGAGGGAAGAAGGAAGCAGCAGAGAAACGTCTCCAGAAGGCCCTGAAGATCGCCAGGAAACTGAACGACCAGGAAGAGATGGCCAAGGCACTCCAGGCGCTGGGAGAACTTCACTCGACAAAAGGTGAGTTCAGGGAGGCAAAGAAATCACTCAGAGAGGCCCTTGACATCGCAAACTCCCTGGAAGATCTCACACTTGAGGCGGTCTCGCATACGGGTCTTGGTATCATTCACACCAATCAGGACAAACCTGAACTCGCCATCACTCAGTTTGAAAAGGCCATTGAGGTCCTAGAGGAGAGCGAGAATGCTCTTGAGCTAACCAGGGTGAAGATCTCACTGGGGACAGTTCTGGCATCGATGGGAGAATACGAAGAGGCATCCACGAACTTCGAGGATGCCATCGAGATATGTTCCGGGACCGGAGATATTAGACAGGAGGCATATGCTCTATCGGGGGCGGCTCATGTCTATCTTCTGGACAATGAACCCGATATCGCCAAGGAATATCTGGATGAGGCCTTGAAGATATTCAAGGACCTTGGAGAGATGTACAAGATCGCCATGATCAACATGGACCTCGGAAGATACCACCTTCTGAAGAAAGATTACAATCAGATGATAGAGGATTTTGATATGTGCCTGTCGATCCTGGATGATCTGAAATTGCCGTTCTATTACAAGAGGGTTTCAAAGGACATTGTTGGAATTCTCGGATCCGGGGGAAGAAAGAAGGAGATCAGGAGATACTCCTGAGCGATCAGGGATAGAACGTTCCCTGCAAAAATATTAATATTCTCCCCTCCCTTGTTGTAATTGATATCAATGCGGATAGATCGCAAGGAGTTGGTACTGTACTCATTACAGATCCTTGAGGATCAGGAGAGACGAGAGAGGAACTATTTCAAACAGAACCTTGCGAATGCAATTGATATCTCGAATAGAACACTGGATCAATACTTCTCAATACTGAACAAGGAAGGGTTGATCAGGAAGAAGAGGGCAAAATATGCAAGACCCATATCGGACCTGATCTCGATCACTCCACTTGGATTGGATGAATTGAAGATGGTGGACAAGGTAGTGAGCGGGATAATCCTCACTCCCGAGAGACACAATATTCCATCATGTATTCCCGTCAGATCGATATTGAAGAGGATCAGGGATCCCATGGAGAAGATATTCTTCCTTTCGATCTGTACCAGATTGAAGAGGTTTGACCTAATGACATTCCTTGAGACGATGAGATATGCGCAACAGGATTCTAACCTTGTGAAGGTCCTTTCGGATATCGGTGAAGATGATCCGGGGAGCAGAGGGAATTACTTGATCGAGACATTGTACAAGACCTATCTGTTCAAGGAATTCGATGAGGCTTCATTCCTGAAGGATGTGGATATCAAGACGGACATAGATTCCATTCTCTTACTAGCTTCTGCATATCACCGTCAGGGTCGGAACAAGGATGCAAGATTGCTTTTCGAGATCGTTCTATCCGATGGAGCGAGACCCAGCCAGAACCAATGGTTCATCGCCAAGTTTGGTCTGTCCAGGGTAACGAGGAGCGAGGGAGATCCGGATAAAGCAGTGGAATTTCTTGATGATATCTACAGACAGACGGATAATCGGATCTTCCATGCTTTGATAAGCATGAGAAAGGCATCAACGCTCTCCGAGATGGGAAGGCTCGAAGAAGCTGCATCGCTATTCAATACTGCCCTGCATTCATGCAATTCATTTCAGATCCCGATCCTGAAAAGCATTGTGCTGAATGATAGAGGGATAATGTATCTGAGAATGGGAGATCCGGAAAGAGCTGGTGAAGATTGGACCAGAGCGATGAAGCATGCCAAGGAAGCTGGATCCAAGTACATCGAGGGTCCGATCCTGACGAACCTTTCCGATATCCAGATGAGGAAAGGTGATCTTGACAAAGCTTCAAGTTCATTATCCCGGGCAAGGATGATATTCGATGCAAGGAACGATTTTGAGGGTATTGCAGGAATTGAATTCAATATGGGCCTTCTTTACCTATACCAAAATAATGTCGATGAGGCCAATCGTTGTTTCAAACTTTCAGAGGAAGTAGCCTATCCTGCGCCATCTCCGTTGGAGAAGATGGAGAGGAGGAAGGTTTTCCTTAACACGGCAAAGGAGCTCAATGTTCCCGGTGCAAAGGTACCTGACGATGAGATCAGTTGAACATACCTGCCGGGACCTCCGATGCCTTGCTCTCGTCCCTCTCGCGGATCTTTACCAGGGCCGAATCGAAATCCTCTTTTTTAATCGTCCTATGCTTTCTTCTTATTGCAAACATGCCGGCTTCCGTGCAGAAGTTCTTGAGGTCGGCACCCGAGAGGTCATCCATCTTCTTGGAATAATCCGAGATATCCACGTCCTTTGCCATTTTCAGGTCTTTGGTGTGGATGTCCAGGATCTTCTTCCTTCCACCCTCGTCAGGCAATGGGACATTTATGATCCGATCGAACCTTCCGGGTCTAAGCAATGCTTCATCCAGAATGTCCTTTCTGTTCGTCGCTGCGATGATACCAATGTCCTCAAGCGGATGGAAGCCATCCATCTCTGCCAGCAGCTGCATCAGGGTCCTCTGGACCTCTCTATCTCCTGTTGTATCCATTCCGAGTCTCTTTGCGCCGATGGCATCCAGTTCATCGATGAAGATAATGCAGGGTTTCTTATCCCTTGCCATCTGAAAAAGTTCCCTGACCAGTCTTCCACCTTCCCCGATGAACTTCTGAACAAGCTCGGACCCGACAATTCTTATGAATGTACAATTCGCGGAATTCGCCACAGCTTTGGCCAGGAGGGTCTTTCCTGTTCCGGGTGGGCCCACAAGGAGAACGCCTGAAGGTGGATCGATCCCTATCCTCTTGAAGACCTTCGGATCGGTCAGGGGGAGTTCCACGGTTTCCTTCACCTCTGTGATTACATCTTCAAGACCGCCGATATCATCATAGGAAACTATCGGTCTCTCGATGAGTTCTGATCCCATGATAACCGGGTCCTTGCCTCTGGTCAAGGCCCTCATGATAACAAGATTGTTACGGTCCAATCCAACCCTTACACTGATATCCAGATCCTTCATATCAACCTCGTTGGCTGCCGTGGTGATGAATGTCTGGCCGGTTCCGTTCTTGATGATGATCTCATCTTCCGAAAGGACCTCTATCACCTCTCCGATAAGCATCGGGGGTTTCATTACCTCATCCAGCTGTCTCTTCATGAGGTTCCTTTCCCTGCGTACCATGTTCAATTCATCATAGGCCGCAGAGAGCTCTCTCTTGTATGCTTCCCTTTCGAGATTGGAAGTATATTCCATTGAACGGACCTGTCCTTTGAGTATCTTCAGTTCTTCTCTCAGGTTCTCTATCTCATCTTTGAGGACATGTTCATCCTCTGAAATGGATGAAATGCTCTTACTTTCGTTCTCCGTGGAAGACATCTGGCAGCTCCTTGAAACTCCCTAAGCTCCTTATATAGAAAAGGTTTGCTCTTAAAAAAAACAGCAAGTGAGGACCGGATTCAGATAACGAGTTCTCCATTCTTCATGATGATCTCTTCGGATCCGTTTCCCATTACGGTCAGGGTTGGAGCCTTGATCAATCCATCCAGATGTATCAGGGACCTTGCATCGTTATCATAGTTCGATCCGATGGCTATATGACAGGTTCCATAAACTTTCTCGTCTTCAAGCATGTTGCCAATAATGGAAGCTTTCCTGTTCAGGCCAATGCCGAGTTCTCCAAGATTGCTGGTGTTTTTCCTGTATTGGTCCAGGTCTTCGGCTTTGATCTTCCCTTCATCCACGAATCTCTGTGTCGTCTCCTTTGCCCTTGATATGGTGTCCCTGAGTTCCTTTGCCTCATCCCCGCCGAATATACAGGTCACCATATTTTCCTCGACATCACATTCGATCGGATCTGCTATCAGTATAATGCCCCTGTCGGAGGCAATGGATCCATCGAAAACGATCCTGCCCCTGGACGATCCCAGTTCAGGGGAGATGAACATCTCACCGGCAGGTAGGTTTCCTCCCGATCCAGGGTTCTTGAAATCCCCATCATCGGATCTGCCTTCCCTTCCCTTGATCCCGATATCGATGTTCGTTCCGGATGGAGCATCGATGTGAACGATATCTCCTCTGTCCATGACCTCTTTCAAACGGGAGCAGTCATTCCTCAAACCTGAATAATCGATCGGAACGGTTCTGATGAACATGTCCTCCGTTACGGATGGGGACCAGAAGGACCGAGCCTTCTTCTCGCCTAGAAGGTAGTTGAAATAATGATCGTATGAACTGTCACCGATCTTGATCGGGTCCTTGATCGCAGCTAGGTCCTTACCGAGCTTCTCCTGCGAAATGGATATCAATACATCGGGATCGGTCCTGAGCGCTCCCAGGACCTCTCCATTGGCGAAATCGAGTTGTGTCTTTACCGGTTGAACGATGAGTGTTGGTATGCCTTCAAGAGCAGCCGAAGCATCGTAAAGTGCTTTTGATATCCTGAAAACGTCATTCCCCGGATTGGTGACGATG
>JAUVCN010000074.1 GCA_030595715.1 Thermoplasmatales archaeon | reverse complement strand
AGACCATTCTCGCAGAAAAGGTGGTGTTCAACTGTCATTCTCCAGTGGATCCCGTATGTGCGAGTTCATACCAATAATCGTGGAACCGAAGTATCAGGGGAATATCGGATCCATAGCCAGATCGTGCAGGAACTTCGATGTCAGAGAAATGATACTTGTGAACCCTCCGGAGATCAAGGACGAGGCAAAGGCCTATTCAATGCATGGGAGGTCCGTTCTGGACAATGCGATCATAGTTGATTCGTTTGAAAAGGCATCTGAAAAGGTGGATCACATCGTTGGGACCTCGGGAGTGTCCGAGTCAGCAGAGAAGAACTATCACAGGAATCCGGTCCAACCCTGGGAGTTCATCAAATGGACAGAAAGGATAGAAGGGAGGATCGGTCTTGCTTTCGGTAGGGAGGATTTTGGATTGTTGAATCCAGAACTCGATGCCTGTGATCTCCTTGTAACGATCCCTGCCAACCCTGAATACCCTGTATTGAACCTGTCTCACGCAGTTGGACTCATTCTCTACGAGATCTTCAAGTCCACCCGAAAAGTTGAAAGAAAGAATGCAAGATCGATCAATGGAACCGAAAAGAGGACTTTGCTGGAACATTATGACCGATTGATGGAAGTTGGAAATGTCCCCGAACACAAGCGCCCGATCTCACGAACGAACTTCAGAAGGATGATCTCGAGATCGACGATGAACTACCGTGAGTTCAACTCTCTGATGGGTACGTTTTCCAGGGCCATGGATTACAAGAGGAAGAACCGTTTCAACGACCGGAAACAATATTGAACTTCGGTTGCTGGCCTTCAGGCGGCATGGCATAGATCGGTGGTTCTCCCGAACTGGATGGTCGATATCTCACTGGATTCATCGTTGGATGAGGTGCATACTGAGCGGGTATTCTTTTCCTTCTTCCCCTCATCACGATCACAACGATCACAACAAGTATGATGATGAACAGTATGACAAGGACGATACCCACGACCATCATATCGGGTCCGGATGACTTGCCTGAGCTGACATCGCCTGCAGATTCAATAGATATTACAAGATTGATGGTTTCCGTCGCCTCCCCATCGTCTTTATCATAGACGTTCACGATAATGGTATAGATACCATTTTCCGGTGGATCGGGTAATGTTACCCGAAGGGAGAATTCTCCATCCCCCGATCTGTTATCGGGGTTCATCCCATCATCCTTCATCTCGGCCCCGTCGGATCCGCCAAGACCGGAAAGGTCGGCAGTGACCAGAAGGATGTCCTCCGGACCGTCCGGGTCCTCCACCTGAACCTTCAAGATCACATCGTTCCTTACATTCGAAGCGTTGATCTCCGGAGGATCGATCGAAAGAAGTGATATCGAAGGAGGTGAGTTGGTCTGGTCCTCCATAATGGATATGATCATCTCGCTCCTTGCAGATGCGCCTCTTTGATCGGTAACAATGACCGATACCGTATCTGTCCCAGGGGTTGTCGGTGCAACGTAAGTGACCTCCGGCCCCGTACCCTGGATGGTTCCCGTTATGGTATCATATTCATAATCCAGAGGGTCATCATCTGGATCGAAGGCAACGACCGATATCTTTGTTGTCTCACCGACACCAAGTGTCCGGTCCTCTATCGTGAAAGTGGTTATAACGGGGGGTCTATTGGGTGATCCCTGCTGAACCTCGATTCCAGTATTCAGCTGGTCCTTCGCCCCGAATGGATCGGTCACGATCACAAAGAAAGAGTAATTTCCCGGTTCGACTGGGGCTGTCCATTGCCAGATCGGTCCATTTCCCGTGTACGTGCCAGCATCCACTTCGAGCTCATATGTCAACGGGTCCTCATCGATATCCACTGCTTTCACCGTTAGAGTAACTGTGGACCCGGTTGTGGTCACCGATGGTTCTGCAGTGAACGAGTTGATCTGCGGTCGATGATTCACATCGGAATATACTCTTGCCGCTTTCACAGCTTCTGCCGCATCAAGCGATCCCCATCCTTGATCTGCGTTATACTGGTCAGAGAGGTCCGGGAATGTAGGCTCTCCCCCGGGTTCGGATGATCGATGAAGCAGTAATTTTACTGGGTTTTGCGTATCGGAAGGTTTGATACCCGGGTTGGCCTCCAACATCAATGCAACGGTCCCGGAAACATGAGGGGTGGCGTATGATGTCCCCGAACCCTGGGACATTCCCGAAGCAGGCTGTACGTTCGACGTCTGTGAATGCGAGGCAAAGGTCATTCCAACTGCGGGAGCTGCCAGGTCCGGTTTCAGTTCATCCATCGGATCCTCATCGCCATCATCCGTCCTTGGACCCGAAGTTGAGGTGGACCATATCTCATCATCTTCCCGGTCCACTGTCTGCTTGTTATCCAATCCGGCAACGATGATGGCACGATCGGGCCAAGAGGTCTGGTTTTGATCGCTATAGGGGCCTGCTGAATTCCCGGCGGATTGAACTACAACGATACCATTTCCCACAAGCTCATCGATCGCCTGTCCCAATGCCCCGTCACCGGGTCCGACACCGAGGCTGATCGAAACGACATCAACACCCTTGTAACCGTGCCCCCAATCAGTTCCAGCATTATCCATGCACCATTGCAGTGAAAGCAGGAACTCATCCGATATCGGATTGACATCCTGGTTGAGCGCTGTTACGATCTTGAGATCGATAAGACCGGCATCCGGGGCCGCTCCTGCAAGGCCCTCCACTTCCCGTCCCAGGGCTATGGATGCAACCCCTGTTCCATGACCGGACCTGTCATCTGGGTCGAAGGTCCCATCACGAGGTGAAAGTGGGGTCGATGGCCTTGTGAAATCTACACCAGCAACGAAAGAACCCTGTAACAATGGATGCTCGTTGTCCACACCCGTATCGATTATGGCTATCGTTACCCCAGACCCAGTGAATCCAAGGTCATGTGCTGTCTGGGGTGAATATTCCAATGAAGGAGCTGCTTTGACGGCCGGAACCGAATCTTCCATCAATGTTGTAGCCATTATCTGAGCTTCGATAACCGCTATATGGTCAGATCCGGCAATACTTTTCACGGCATCTATATTCGGCAGAACGGCGGTTGCCACATTTACAATGGTAAAGAACGAGCCTATAGACCCGCCTCTCTGCCCGACAAGGTCCCTGACATGGCTCCTGGCAGCACCATCGGAAAGATGAAGGATCACATGGAAAGGTCCATTTCCCTCAATGGAATCATCGATATGATCATTATCCGTATCGAAGCTGAAAGAGTTTCTGCCATCCTGTTCCAGACCGGTCGTTAGCGTGATCACTGTCGAGATCATCAATATTCCTACGATCCATGTCAAGGTGAACTTGCTTTCCATTTTGGGGTCACCCCAGATGTTGATTGATGGTCAATTGAGGTATTCAGGTTCCACGACCAGGGACCTCAATTTGAGGGTCTTGGTCTTACCAAGGTCAATGAAGGTCTCACCATAGATACCACCTTCCACCTCAACAGGGTAGGGTATCAATGTCCTCTTCACCACGGGTGCAGGTGTCGTTTTCACATTTTCCTTTGCAGGTGTCGGAGATGGCCTGGCCTGAGGTGCTGGTGCTCCTGCGGGGGAAACCGGTTTGAACTTCTTTACCTGGGCTCCAGGAGGAGTGCTTCTCGGAGGTGGAGCCGGGGCAGGCCTTCTCTGTCCGCCCTTTTGCTTTCCACTGTCCATGAGGCTGAATAGTAAGATTATTATGAAAATGGCCAATAAGACTGCTCCCAGGGCCAGTCTGATATTGGCCTCGAGGATACCATCCATCGTCTTTGCCATGCTATCGGAGAATATCGGACCCACGATCATGATCCCCACATAGGCACCATATATCAGAAGCAATAGTATGGAAATGATCGGTATCCCTCCTCCACCGGTCCTTTGTGGGGGCGGTCTGGAGGGTCCGTTCTGCATAGGCGGAAACCTAGGATCAGCCATCGAATTCACCCTATCATGTTGATGGTTTTAAAGATTTCTAATTGAACACATTTTATTCTTCATATATCCAGATGATACGTATTGACCGATATCTCGGATCCTTGGACCTAAATAATTATATCCTTTGTCAAATCTGCCCAGCTAGATGTCAGATGCTCCCACGATCGGTTGGATCCTTTTGGACCTGGTTCGAACCATTGTCATCCTTCTCCCTGCCATGACCGCGAACACTTTCGCCCCATTCACAGGCGGTGGTACGCCTGTTGATCTCGGTAGATCGAGAAAGGACGGAAGGAGATACCTCGGAGACGGAAAGACATGGAGGGGGTTCATAGGTGGGTCTGCATGTGCGACCCTCCTCGGTCTTGTCCTGTTACTGGCTCTCCATTTTCTGGGTATAACAAGCATCAGACATAGTTTCTGGGGACCCTATCCCGTGAATATGCTGCTTATCGGAATGATGGCTGTCGGATCATTGGTTGGAGATATGATCGGAAGTTTCATTAAAAGGGCCCTTAAACGGCCAAGAGGTACCAGAACACCTCTTCTGGACCAATGGGACTACCTTATCGGAACCGTGATCTTCATCGTTCCATTCTTCCCCTGGTGGTATGGAACATTGATCGCTGACCATCATTGGATATCAATGATACTGTTCTTCGGATGTGCGTGGCTGGCCCATACCATCGCCAACCGGATCGGATACTGGATCGGGGTGAAAAAGGAACCCTGGTGAGTGGATATTCCTCGATTTCCCGGTGAAATGAGATAAATCATTTATATCATCCATCTGCATCCAATGACCATAGGGGATGGCATGCCAAGATGGGAGCTACATATTTCCATCGCTTCCATGGCAGCCCTGGTCGTGTTGACTGGAGCTGCCATAGGTCTTGTTCAGAATGGGCTTTCCATGTCTGAACTGAGAGAGGCATTCCCCTTCATTACGGCTCTGTCACTTGGAGCCATAGCGATCGTTCTTGGTTCCGTTCTACCCGACATCGATGGGAATGGAAGGATCAGATGGACCATTGGACCTGTCATGGGTGCTTTCGGAATTGTCCCACCATTCATAGGAAGATCCCTTGAAGAAGGCTTCACGGATGGTATGATGTTCATTTACCATGACGGAGCGAGATTGTTCCTTCTTTTCACCGCTATCGGATTCTCATTCCTACTTGTACCTTTCAAGCACAGGGGAAAAATGCATTCCATCTATCCCGCGGTAATATTCGGCACAGCATGGGGCCTCTACACATGGAGCTGTGTTTCACTCGGGATCGAACATGCCTTCCTGGTAGGAGGTCTGGGCACCTTCGGATACACCTGGCATCTGGCCATGGATGGGAAGCTCACCTTCTAGGACCTCCTCCTCAATGACCTCTACCAGCACAGGCTGTGAGACGGGTGGTTCCCACCCGCTCTGATACCTCTTCTCATCGTTCTTTCTGACCATGAACATGACAACAACGATCGCCATTACCAGGAAAAGAATGACCAGACCGGAGATCACGACAGGGATGGATATGCCGAACGAGGAACCTGATTCACCGGGATCTGCCGTTGACCCGGATATCCTGATGGTCTCCTCCTGTCGGTGGAGAACAGTATTCCGATCGTCCATGATCGTAATTGTGATCGCATGTGACCCAGGGCCTCCGTCAATGACCACATTTCCGGAATGGATGGAATCCCCAAGGACCTTATCACCACCAATCCCATCATCCGTCAGGAGGACCGTTCTGTTACTCCCGAACACTTCTGATGTCGCGGTAATTGTGACATCCATGGGCACGTCAACGTCCACCTCTATCAGGACCTCATCTCCCGTTGAAACGTCTCTCGGTATGATCCTTACCTGAACCGAGATGTCTGCCATCACGGTGATATCAAGGAATGCCTGGTCAATACCGCCTTTTGAATCCTCTGCCTCGAAGAACAGCCTATGGATCCCGGGTTCCACATCCGATGAAGGTTCGAATCCGGTGGAATGGATCCCATCACCCTCCTCATGATCAGGTCCTTCACCATCGTCGAACATCTCCACGACAGGGGGGCCGCCAATGTTCGAAAGATCCACAGATACATCCAATTCATCGGAAGGCAGGTCCGGATCGTCCACGGTAGCTGTGATCAACATGAACAGGTCCTGTCCAGCAACAAATGACAACGGACTCACCGAAATGTCGATGATGATCGGCCCGGTGTTCGGGTTCGACACATTCACAGGGCAGGTTTCCACATCAGAAAATGCTCTTCCGTCAAAGGATCGAGCTTTGATCATATAGGATCCATCTTCTACCTGCCTGGTATCCCACTCGAGATCCCATTCCTCTTCTCCATTTGCCTCTGTCCATTCCAGAACGGAGATATCATCCGGGTCCGACCCGATCGAGATCTCCACCTTTTCCACCCTTTCCTCATCAGAAGCTGATCCACGTATCATGTATCTACCGGAAATTGTCTGATCCGGGCCACAGGTGATCGCCACTTCGGGAGGGAAATTATAATCCGAGGGTCTGACCATGACCTTCAATGTATCGGATGACCATATGCCTGAATCGTCCTTAGCTTCGAACAGTGCGTCATAGGTCCCTTCCTCTTCAAATCCCGGATGATCATAGGAATAGGCATCCTCGCCCTCGACCTCATACGTTCCATCTCCGTCAACATCCCATCTAACAAGAACGACATCACCGTCAGCATCCTCGGCTGTCCCGATGAAACTTACCGGTGAACCAGCCCTCACCTCGATATCCCCTCCGGCATCGACAACAGGGGGGGTATTCGATGGTAGGTAATACAGATAATCGATAAAGGAACCACCCGGTCCAATTATTAGATCGGACCCATCTCCAGACGCGGATCCTGATATCCGAATGGTCATTATCCCATCGGTCTTGATCTCTATCTCATCGGTCACAAGATCTACCTGAAGTGATCCTTCTCCTTCTTCCAGGTCCACGGAGCCTCCTGAAAGGATCGGATCGGACCCCGGGACGATCAGTTCAATGGAATATTGGAATGTCGTCCGGGATGGCGATGATAGCCTTAGGTCAACTGTCATGAATGAATGGAGCACCTTTGAGATCATAAAAGGTTCAGATGACCACTCACCGATCTGTGAGAACACATCGTTGACAGGTATGCTGGACCCATGCCCCGGATCATTGGATAGACCATAGGATCCATTGAGATACAGGGTCTCCCTCAAGGAGGATACAGCTGTCACGTTCATGGTGACCTCTGCATCATTGGAAGATTCCTCACCGCCATTGTCCCTTACGGTCAATGAAGCAGTGTAGGTTCCCCCTCTAATGTACCTGTGTCCAACCTGTGGTTCATTGATCCAATCTGACGATGTCCCATCACCGAACTCGAAGAGATAGGATACGACATCTCCTCCCCGGATGTTGGTATCCTGCGAACCCGAACCATCGAAGGAGAATATGGTTGTGGTGGTTCCCTGTTCGGGATAGACATCTAGCTGAGCGACGGGAGGGGGATTGAACCCTCTGACCGTGATCGGTTTTTCAGCAGAATTGTTGCTCTCGTCCGATTCCACTACTGTTCCGTCCGGATCCGCGATAGCCGTGATCGCATGGATACCGGGGTTTGCTTCCCATGAGAACTCGGCAATGAAATAGGAACCAGATGGTATGTCCGCGCTTATCTCTCCTATAATGACACCTGTTCTCTCCGGACCATCCAGAAGCCTGATCAAAGCGTCATCCACCGATCTTCCACCGCTATTGTTCACCCTGACCGTAATATCGATAATATCCCCTCCGTCCGGGAGTGGGTCGGAGAACCATATTGAAAGAGGAGTTATGGAAAGATCAGGAGGAGAAGGTCCATCTGTAATATTTACCTCCCTTGTTTCGGTAGCCAGCAATATCCCGTTGATCTCGGTGGTTGCAATATATACAGCGGAATCACCATTATCACCCATCGGGATAATGGAAACCGTCAAACTCGGTTCTACCTCATCCACCGAGGAATTGAAGGTCGATATCATAGTGGTGATCCAGCGGTCACCCGATCTTTCAGGTCCTTCGATACTTGCATCGGCATCCATCAAACCGGGTTCTGCGTTCATATCTGTCGGCCGTCCCCATGAATAGGGAGTTGCGAGTTCCAGTTCGATCGTGTCCAAGGTGGTATCATAGGTTGTCTTCGTGAACCTGCCGGAGACCTTCACTTCTACCGGGGACCCGCTCTCGACCTCCTTTGGAGATGATATGTCCACAACACCAAGATCAAGAGCTCTCTTTACAGCTCCATAGGCATCAATCTCACCCCACCCGGAAAGATAATTGTATTTGGGGTCGAGATCTGACCTGGATGACCCATAACCCTGCTGTGCGGTGTCCCTGAATATCGATCGGATCTGCTCCGGTGATATCTCCGGTGCCGCTTCGAACATGAGGGCTGCAATTCCAGAAACATGAGGACACGCCATCGATGTTCCGGTCATTTCCACATAGTTCAATATGGAATTCTTCTCCGGGGCGCGGATGTCCCTTCCAGGTGCACCCAAATCGGGTTTCAGCTCATCCATGGGGTCCAGGTCGCCATCGCTTGCCCTGGGCCCTCTGTTCGAAAAACCTTCAATATTATCGTCATTCCTTGCAATTGTCCCCTTGTCATTGTAGGCGCCAACTGTGATCACCTTATCCGCTGACGCGGGACTTGGGAGACCCTGCGATCCATCATTCCCCACTGCGACAACTACTGCTATCCCCTCATCCACAAGCATATTTGCGAGTTGAGCCGTTGTATCCTTTCCCGCGGTGGTAATGGATGATCCAAAGGAACATTGTGCCACCTTGATCTCCCTTTCCTCGTGATTCTCCAGTATCCACTCGAAAGCCTCATCGGAATTTCCAAGAATGGAACCGAAGGCTTTGAATATCTTTAGGTCCACCAATGATGCACCAGGTGCAGTTCCCATATATGTCTCCGAGTTTCCCCCGGTTCCCAGCACGGTCCCAGCAACATGGGTCCCATGTCCATCAACATCATCTGGATCTATTCCATAGATCGCCGTAGTCCCCGTGAAATCAACCCCGTACCTATACTTCCCACGTAGGGATTCATGTAGGTTATTATCAACACCAGAATCAAGAACAGCCACTGTTATTCCTTCGCCGGATATACCAAGGTCCGAAGCTGTCAGCGGGGACATCTCCTCGGATGATGTAGCCCTGACCGTTCTCGAGGATACATCCAAAAAGGGGATCATCATGGGTCGATATTCAATGAATGAAACGGATGGGGAGATCAGATCGGAGATATCACCTCTTGTAGGTGGTTTGACAAGTAGATAGATGGATGTGGTATATTTCCCGACCCTTACGATCTCCGGTTCCATGCCGATCGAATCTGCCCGCTCCAGAATATCCTTGACATGGTACCTGTCAACGGGTCTATCCATATGGACATTCATCCCGAAGTACCCGTCCACAATATCGAGTGTGAGAGGATCATCCAGCATATCATCCACGATATCATTATTGGAATCCCTACCGAAATCCTCGAATGAAAGAGGGACCTGGGTCGATAGTGGTATGATCCCATCAGGAATGACCAGCATATGGCCATCGGACCCAGTTGCCTCCATCGGTCCGATCATCGATATGATAAGTATCGGTAACAATATCGATATGCCCATAACATACCTAACACGGGTCATCGGCCTTTACTAATCTTCGATTGTACTTATAGATATTGCCTGGCTTATTAGATATGATCCACTTTCAGACAAGTTACAACAACCTTAAATATACCGGATAGAATCATGGGACTCATCCCATTTATAATGGAGGTGGGAATCCCATGAACAGCGAACAAGAGATGAAAAAGACTGGAACGACGACCCTTGGAATGGTGTGCAAGGACGGGGTCATTATGGCAACAGAACATAGAGCCACCATGGGAACCCTAATAGCCCATACCGAGACACAGAAACTGTTTCGGATCGATGAGCATATCGGCCTGACCACAGCTGGATTGGTCGGCGACGCACAGAACCTTGCCAGGTATATCACTGCCGAAGCAGAATTGTACAGATTGAAAAGGGATCAGACCATGACGATCAAGGCGGCTTCATCTCTGACCGCAAATATCCTTTCAGGAAGCAGATTCTACCCGTACTGGGTTCAGCTTCTCCTTGGCGGATGGGACAAGGATGGTGGACACATCTACTCCCTTGATGCTGCAGGCGGGTCCATCCCTGACAAGTATTGTGCAACAGGTTCAGGTTCACCCTATGCATACGGCGTCCTTGAAGACAATTACAAGGATGACCAGACAACATCTCAAGGTGTGGATATCGCTATCAGGGCATTGAATGCCGCAATGAAAAGGGATTCTGCATCCGGCAATGGTTATGACATCGTTGTTATTTCCGAGAAAGGATGGAAGCCAGTATCTAAGAAAGATGTTGAGAAAAGGAAGCAAAAATTAAATATCAAATAGGCCATATGAAAGCCCTCGAGTGGTGATATTTCCTCTCGATTGTTCAAATTACTCACTGTGACATAATTCTTAATGGATATTCCATCAATTCAGGCTCATAATGGTGGTTCTGTTATCCACCTTTGTATATTGAAGAACGAGAGTGCCATACCAGATCGATGAGGGGTGGTGAATATGAGTTATGAGGCGCTTATCAAGCGTATTAAAGCGGATGTGGAATCCATAGTACCAGATTGTGTTGAGATCACAGGCGTGGATTTTGAAGGACCTGTTGTCGTGATCAAGACAAAGAACCTTGATGAGTTCGTATACGATTCCAATCTGGTCAGGAAACTGGCCCAGGGATTGAAAAGGAGGGTGGCCATAAGACCACACAGCTCGCTCGTCAAGGATGTCAATGAAGCCTACGAGATCATCAAGAGATTGATCCCTGAAGAAGCGGAGATCACGGATGTTGCATTCAATCACGACTCCAATGAGGTTACGATCGAAGCATTATCTCCTGGTCTGGCGATCGGAAAACACGGCTCCAACCTGAATGAGATCAAGAAAGGAACTGGATGGGCTCCGATCGTTGTCAGAACCCCGCCCATCGAGTCAAAGAGCGTCAAGGATATCAGGCAGTACTTGAAGGACCCCGATGTGACGGTAAAAAGGAAGAGCTTCCTAAAAAAGACGGGTAGAAGGATCTTCAGGGACATACCGGACGATGAGAACTGGGTAAGGACCACGAGCCTTGGAGGATACAGAGAAGTAGGAAGGTCCTGCCACTTGCTCACCACCAGGAACTCGAAGATATTGATCGATATCGGGGTCAATGTAGGGTCACAGAGCCATCCGTCACCATACCTGCAGATGTCAGAGGCCCAGCCGTTCGAATCCATAGATGCCATTGTTCTGACACACGCACATCTTGACCATTCTGGTCTTGTCCCCCTGATGTACAAATACGGATACGACGGACCGATATATTGTACCGCTCCCACAAGGGACATCATGGCCCTGCTCCAGCTGGATTTTATAAAGGTGGCAGTCGCGGAAGGAAAGAGACCACCATATGAATCAAAGCATGTCCAGGATGAGATCCTGCACACCATTCCGATCAAATACAACGAAACGACCGACATCGCACCGGATATCAGATTGACCATGCACAATGCAGGCCATATCCTCGGCTCGGCATCACCCCATTTCCATATCGGTGACGGCTTGTACAATATCGCATATTCGGGAGATATCAAGTTCGAGAGAACCTGGCTCTTCAACTCAGCCACGAACAAGTTCCCCCGATTGGAAGCCCTTGTTATGGAATCCACATACGGAGGAAGAAGGGATTTCCAACCTACACGGAAGGAAGCCGCAACCCAGATGAAGGATGTGATGAAGAGGACCCTTTCCAAGGGTGGAAAGGTCCTTGTCCCCGTCTTTGCAGTGGGAAGGTCCCAGGAGGTAATGATCGTCCTGGAGAAACAGATGAAGAATGGTCAGATACCAAAAGCACCGATCTATCTTGATGGTATGATCTGGGAAGCAACTGCGATCCATACCGCCTATCCGGAATTCCTCAACAATCAGCTGAGGACACAGATATTCCAGAGGAACGAGAATCCGTTCCTATCGGAGTTCTTCCATAAAGTTCAATCAAGGGATATGAGAGACAAGATAATCCATGATGTAGAACCATGTGTAGTCCTGGCGACATCCGGTATGCTGAACGGCGGACCTGTCATGGAGTATCTGAAGTACTGGGGATCCGATGCCAAGAACACACTGGTATTCGTTGGTTACCAGGCAGAGGGAACCCTTGGAAGGAAGATCCAGAAGGGGATGAAGGAATTGATCGTTTCCGAAAAAGGCAAACCAAGGGCAGTGAGCCTGAAGGTCTCTGCCGAGACCGTTGATGGTTTCTCAGGACACTCCGACAGAAAGCAGTTGATCAATTACATCTCCACAATGGACCCGAAACCGAACAGGATCATCATACATCACGGCGATGAGATGAAAGAGATGGACCTTGCCTCCTCACTTCACAGGAAATATGGGATCACCACATCCATCCCCATGAACCTCGAGACCATTCGACTGAGGTGAGCCCTTGGACCTCCCCTTGAAGGGATTCAAGGAGCTCGATATCAACGACCCTTACACAGGACCGGGAACATACCTTCTACTGATGGATCTCATATCGGATCATATTGTTCCAGTAGGTTCCCTTGGTGAAATTGAATTTAAGAAAGGAAGATATGTGTACGTCGGTTCCGCAAAGGCAGGATTGTGGGGGCGGGTGAAAAGGCATCTTTCGGAGCCCAAGAAGAAACGGTGGCATATCGACAGGATAGCCTCGCTTTCAATTTCGAGCAAGGTATTCTGGAAGGAGCATTCTCCGAACCTTGAATGCGATACCGCCAGGATATTGAATGGTGGCCTTATCGGGATCAGGGGATTCGGATGTTCAGATTGCTCCTGTGGGTCCCATCTCTTTTACATCGGATCAGGTCAGGAGTAGAAATATCTCCGCCAATATGATAATGACCCCTATCAGGACCAGAAGGAATCCTCCAACAACCCTGATATCATCTTTATCGAACCTCTTTCCCATCTCCGAGGCTCCGGAACCGAGTATCAGCAAAGGTATGGTCAATCCGATGGAATAGGATAGCATCGTTAAGGTCCCAATTAGTACACCTGTTCCAAGGTCCGAGGCATCCAGCCCCAGAAGGGATGCCACCGCCAATGAAGCTCCCGACGCTTCAACGAAACATATCACTGAGACAAGGGCCCCCATCCCCATCATTGACCTCTGTTCTCCTTTTCCTTTCCTCGGTCCCAATTGGATCAGGAACATCATCAATCGGTCCTTGATCCCGGGACCCTTTGTAGAGCAACTCTTCCTTCCTATGATCCCGATGAACCTCATTCCTGTTGCGATCATTATAATGGCGATCAGGGTGTAAACAAAGGCCTGTAACCACGGAAAGGATGAGAGGTCCGCCAACGATGATGTGGAATACCCCAGTGCTCCGAGAAGTGCACCGAGAACGGTAAGGATCAATATCCTCGGAAGGGAGAATAGGAACGATAGTTTGAGTCCTTCGTTCGCTCCCCTGGCCTGACCGGCAAGTCTGAGGATCAGAAGGGGTCCGCAGGTCAGATTGCATACTGTCAGACCCTGGAACACTCCGAAGAGAAGCATCAACAGAATAAGAGCGATATTCGTATCCATCATCTATCGAACATGCAAAAAGGGTCCTGTATGAAATCATTAACGGTTGATATCACCAGAATACCATGGTCCCGTAGACTATCAAATGCCCTAGGAGGAATCCCAGGATCGCTCCTCCGTTCAGTGGAGGGAGACCGGCATGGGCCTTTCCCTTTATGACCCATCTCATCAATATGCCGAATCCCAGGAGCATTCCCCCGATCGTGAATATCGAGACGGTCAGAGGTGCGGTCATTCCAAGAAGACCGGTTCCTCCGATCTTTGGAAGCCATGCGGAGGTCGAGACTATCAAGATCCCCGGAATGATAACATCTCCAAGTCCCATGAACATGGATTCCCTTTTCCTCTTCGGGTCCATCAGGTTCTTTTCATCCTCATATCTGTAATTCCATTTCATCGGGAATACTAACAAAATGGGCATCTTCGATTCCACGACCGCATCGGCAAGTGCGATCATGTGTTTTGTCTTGTAAACGGCAATGGCATCATATATTGCAAGCAGGACCATCAATAGAAGTGTGAAGAGGATAGGAAAGGATATTCCCATCATTGCGACCACGCCCGCCCCCATGAGGATCCCGGCAATATCAATTATCCACCATTTGGGGATCTTGAGCAAGAGGACGATAATTCCAGCCGAAATGATGAATGCTGCTATCTGGACTCCCAACTGCATCCTTTCTTCTTCCTCGTAGGTCCCGGATATCACAACACCATCGAAGACCAGGTAGATGTTGCCATCAGTGCTATCCTGGAATACTGCGACAGGTTTTTCGGTGTATGAATATTCAATTTCGTCCCCATTGGTGTTAACAGATACATCATCGTCCTTTATGTAGATGAATCGGAAATCACGATCTCCTTCCACCAACCCTAATGTATCGACCTCATATGAGGTGAGGTAACCATTATCGACCTCCCCGGTATTGAATGAAAGTTGACGAGGCGATGTTCTATTTCCGTCTTTAATAAAAGTACCGGTAAAGACATTGTTCCCTTGTTCTTTCGAGATCGGAGGCTGCCAAAGAACATCAATGGTCCAGTATAGAACGGACTGGCCCTCCACCTTCACCCATGTATGGTTCTCCCATCCAAATCCGGTGGAGCGGGTCGCCTTCAATGTTTCATTCCAAATTATCAGATCATGATCTTCAAGATGTTCTTCGTTGAAGAATACGTTTGGACCCATTGACCATCCAAAAACCGGATAGAATGGTCCATCGGCTGTCCATATATTCTCTATAAGACCAGGGACATCGTCCGTTCCAGGTTCCCAAGATAGAAGGGAACAGTTCCCGTCCCCATCGTTCCAGAATGAGAGGAGAAAATGAGTATTATTGGCAAGGACAACATTCACTCCAAGTAGGCCCATATTGGAATTGTTGTTTTCTACCG
>JAUVCN010000066.1 GCA_030595715.1 Thermoplasmatales archaeon | reverse complement strand
CGGTGCAACTGAACTATAAGTGACATTAAAGATATCGGGTACTTCAAGTGCCATGACTGATGATGATATGGTCCTACTCGGGTAAAACTCATCATAATGGACAAAAACAAGTTCATCTCCGGAGACCTGGACATCTCCACTTCCGGGAGTATTATTTAATATGTTTATTGAACCGTGGAAGATACCAGTCCCTTTGGATCCGTCCAGTATCTCATTTAGGACCACGGACTCTCCTGTTGGATCGGTGGTTGAATTAATGGTCACTCTCACAGAACCATCATCTGTGAGATTGGAATCACTGAGGAAGATCCCCACTGAGGTACCGTTAGATGGAGTGAATTCCTTTACGAAACCAACTGTGGCAGTAGCCTGTGTCAGATCACCGGTAACAACGATAGCATATGGTTGAGGCCCCTTGATGACAGAGAAGGCCTTTACTGTAATATTGTAAAGACCTGCTGTTGCTTTTGGTATTCGGATCCTCTCAACATTGTTCTTCCTGTCGTTGGTGGAATTGTAAGGATGAACAAGATCGTTACCGTAGAAGATAGAACCGTTGGGACTGGTAACTATAAGATCAAGGTCGTTCACCAATTTTGTAGAACTGGTATTGGACCCGGGATGATCCGACCATACAAGGGTCATGATCAGGTCCGCTCCTTTACCGGAAATTGGAATTTTTCTATAATGGTAGCTGCCAGTGGTAAGACCCGTGGCATTATCCTCAAAGAAAAGGTTCCCGGCATCACTCTCATTTGTGGCCAGGGAATTTGACAGATTGACCCTACCCCATCCTTCATATCTGTTGGGTATGGATGACCAATCCCCATCAAGCGGTCTTGCGCCATTTATCACTGATGCCTTGATCAGAGCTGCAGAAGGATCATCGATGCTTTCGTTCTCCTCGAAATACTGTCTGATGAGTCCGGACATGCCCGCAACCAAAGGTGTTGACATCGAGGTCCCGCCCAAGTATGCGTATTTGCTGTTCACACCAACGTATGTTGTATTTGTCCCCCAGTAGTGGTTCCAGAAATCCGTAATTGTCGATGCACGAGTTGACAGGACATATGTTCCGGGTGCCACAACATCTGGTTTTATCCTTCCATCTCCCCATGTGTAACCTTGAGAAGAGAAAGAGGCCATCTGGGAGATGTTATTGGCAGAGGAAGAAATGGTTGGACGATAGTTCTCGGAAGCCCCGACAGATATTACGTTCTTTGACGAGGATTGTGTAGATATCGAATACTGGCCTAGACTTCCTTTGTTTCCTGCGGAGAACAGGACCAGAAGGTCCTTGTGACCCCATATGTAATTATCGATCTGCCATGATCTCCAGGAATAGTTACCGTAGCTCGATCTTGAAGACCATGAGTTGGTGTGGATCCTGGCACCGCTGTTGTATGCATCACCGAATAATCTTGAATATGCAGGGATCGAAAGGGAACCACTACCTGTCATGGTTGACTGGATCACAAGATCGGCCGCAGGTGACATTCCGGAATATTTCCCGGAAGATGCGGAACCGTCTCCTAGAGCGGATCCAATAACATGTGTTCCATGTCCTCCTTTGTATGACCATGAACTTGTACTGCTGTCCCATACATGGATGTCGGGATCGGACCAGTTGCCACTTCTTCCGTATGCATAGGCCGCAACGATCCGTCCCTTGATATCCTGATGCATTGTAGAATTTGAACCGGTGTCAAGGCCTGTATCTGCAACAGCGATCGTCTGGCCAGATCCGTTCAGGCCCATTGTCGACCATGTCTCCTTGACATCGATGATATCTGCGGCAATATCATTGTCACTCTCTTCTGCAAGTAATGGAGATATGTGTGATACAACAGGCATTGATGCAACCCTGGCAACACCATCCCGTGTCATGGATGTGAAATAAGTGAAAGCATCGATCCTGCCAAGCGGTCTTCTGGAGAGTAATGATATCTCCCGGGCGTTATCTATTCCGAGATGTGAATAGGTACCTATCACAACATCGAACGGGATCTCATCATCGGATGTACTTGATAGAACATGAAAAAGTGACCCATCCAGGACCATTGATGAATGATAGGGAAATATGGCCCTGATCTCGTTATATTTTTCAACCAAAGTTTCCAGATCCCTGATGGTGCTTTCAACCAGGAACGTGTTCCAGGAAAGAATATCCAGAAACTTGATCCCATCAAAATGGAACAGGACCTCCATGTCCGGCGGACCGTTTGTCTGAACTATGAACTGTCCTTCACGAAACCCACCGGCAGGTAAGAGCGATGTTGCATCATCATCGAGAATATCGATCATTAGAGGGCCAAGTATCAGATTCTCCATGTCTTTGATGAGATCGATCGATGTTCCCATTATCAGCTGATCTGGGATGTCCATTGTGGAATGAAAAGTGATCGCCCTTCTATCTTCAAAAGCAGTATCATCTGCTCTGAACAATGAATTGGCATGGAATGGAATGGATAAGGTTATCAACACCATTAATACAATGGCCGGTTGAAACCATCCCTTGATCATATTATCAGAATAAAAGTATCTTTTATTAATATGACCATTGAAATATCATATCAGACAATAGGACCGACTTCTTTTTCCTCTTCGCCTTGATCGTGATCATCTTCCTCATTCGGTTTGAGGTCCTGACGATCGATCCCCTTTGATCTGTAGTATTCATAAAGTGCTTTCTTCAGCCCGTCCACAGCAAGCAGGGAGCAGTGCACCTTTATTGGCGGCAGACCCTCGAGACCTTCAACGACATCATCCCAGGTGAGGTCCTCTGCCTCCTTCAGTGTCTTACCCTTCACGATCTCGGTCAGCATTGATGTTGTTGCAATGGCCGAAGCACATCCAAATGTCCTGAATTTAATATCTTCGATCATATCGTCCTTGATCTTGAGAGATAGTTCCATCATATCTCCACAAACAGGGTTGCCTACGGTTCCAACGGCATCGGCGTCTTCGATCTCTCCGACATTCCTGGGATTCTTGAAATGTTCCAACACCTTCTTTGAATACTCGAGCCTGACCAAACGTATCACTCCTTGTTGAATGTCGGGGACATGGATCTCAATTCATCCACGATCTCGGCCATGATCCCTGTGACATGGTTAACGTCGCTCATGGTATTGTAAGGTCCGAGGGTGAACATTAAACTTCCATGGGCTTCTTCATGTTTCAAACCCATGGCCAGCAGTGTCTTTGATGCTTCCAATGTCTTCTGAGCGCAAGCAGAACCGGTAGCTATGGATACACCATTCATATCAAGCATTAAAAGCATGGATTCACCTTCGACGAATTCGAAACGAACATTTGCATTGTTCGGAAGTCTTTCGGTCGGATGACCATTAAGATTAGAATGAGGTATCTCTGTCAATCCATTTATCAGATGATCCCTGAGATCGATCAATCCCTGTGATGTCTCTTCCATTCTTTCCTTCGCAATACGAGCTGCGGCACCCATACCTACCATTCCAGGAACGTTCTCACTCCCGCTTCTCAACCCCCTTTCCTGTCCGCCACCCTGAAGCAAGGAGGTGATCCTTGTTCCATTTCTGACATACAGGGCACCCATTCCTTTTGGTCCCATGAGGTCAGGAGATGATATTGTTGCTAGGTCCACATCAACATCGGTCACATCAAATGGGACCTGAAATGCTGACATTGTCAGGTCAATATGAAGCAGTGCACCAGCATCCTTTGAGATCCTTGATATCTCTCTTACGGGTTGAAGGGTCCCAACCTCATTTGACGCAAAGGGTATCGAGACGATGGATGTTCCATTGTCGATGATACCTGATGATCTTTCAACATCGATCATTCCGAATTTGTCTATCGGAAGGAATTCCAGGTCATGTCCCGAGGTCTTGAGGGCAGTGGCCGTTGCTCGGACCGATCTGTGGCAAATCTTGGAGATCATGATCTTCTTCCTTTCTTTGGCGAATGGTAACGTACCTCTCAGAGCAAGGTTGATGGATTCGGTAGCTCCGGAGGTGAAAATGATCTCCTCGGGTTTGGCGGATATCAGATCCGCTACCTCTTTTCGGGATCTTTCCATTCCATCCCTGGGGAACCTACCCATTTCGTGAATGGAGGATGGATTACCGTAATTTTCTGTCATGTACGGAAGCATTTCCTTGACAACAGCCTCCATTGTAGGCATCGAGGTGGCAGCATCAAGGTATACCCTTTTCATTTCAATGTCCTCCGATGGTCTGACATATAAGGTACAATATTAAAAGTTCTCACCTAAAAAAATCCAGCGAGTTCGATCTCAATCTTTTCTGTCTTTGAAATAATGTTCGATTATCTTCTTCTGTCCCCTTCTTAAGGTCTCGGAAACCGATGCTGTAGATATCGAGAATATTCGAGCAAGCTCTCTGATACCTATCCTTTTGGGAAAATCGTAATAACCCCTCTCCAGCGCGGTCTTGATTATCTTCTCCTGTCTTGGGGTCAAAGAATCCTTGTCATCAATGGGCTGGATCATGATGAGAGATGATTCAATGCTCTTCTCCTCCAGATGTGTGACCAGTTTCTGTAATTGTATCTTTTCATTCATTATGATCTTCCATTCCACCCATCCCTGTTCATCAGTGGTAGCAGAGATCAGAAAACATCCAGATTCCAGTAGGGACCGGCATCCACCACATCCCTTCGTTCCAACAATGATGATCACTCTATCCTGATCGACCTGACTGGCCTTGACGAAATCGACACCATCAAGATCCCCGATGATCTTCTCCAAGAGGTTCGGGTCAGTTCCATTGAGCTTTATCTCTGCAAGGTCCTGAACGCCGTGTTCACCGAAAGGTATCGTGTCGAGAATGCTGATAGAGATCGGAAGCTGGATCGTGGATTTCCCGATCCAGCTCTCCTTTAAGTGAACGGAAAGGATCGCTTCGTACAATATTCCACCATGGGTGGACTGTTGTTGGCCTTAATAAAATTTCGTTATCAGCCCCCATTTATATGGGTCGATTCGATGCTTGAGAGGATAACTATTATTACAGATGGAACCGAATGATGTATTGAAGATCATGAAAGAGAAAAAAAAGGACCCTGAGGACCCATCTATCAAAGAAAGTGATGAGATCGAATCCGATCTATCCGAAAGTATCGGTGAAAAGATGGAAGATGATGAGGGGTCGTTTTGGTCCACCTCACACGATAGGACAGCCAGGGAATGGATCAAGGAAGAGGTGGAAAAAGCTCAATGGGACAGTGAGGATAACCCGTGGAAGAGAGAGGCTGTTAGGTCCAATGAGGAGAAAAGATACCTTGAGAATGAAGTGATGCGACTTCAGAACAAGGTGATGCTTCAAAACGGTGAATTGAACAGGCTCAAATCCCCTCCGTTGATAGTGGGAACCGTGGTCGATCTTCATGGAAATGAACAGGTAGTCGTCTCAACGTCCGGGGGACCTTCTTTCGTTGTCAAATTCCTCTCTTCTCTAGAAAAGAAGGAACTGGAGATCGGAGCCAAGGTATCCATGAACAAGGACACGATGACGATCACCGAGATCCTTCCTTCTTCAAAGGACCCATTGGTGAGTTTGATGGAAATGGAGGAGAGACCTGATATCGGATTCAACGAGATCGGGGGTCTGGATGAACAGATAATCGAACTGAGAGAGGTGGTTGAACTGCCTCTTGTCAAACCTGATCTGTTCAGGGATGTCGGGATAGAACCACCGAAGGGGGTTCTTCTCATAGGTCCTCCTGGATGCGGAAAGACGCTCATTGCAAAAGCGATCGCAAGAGATACGAATGCCACCTTCCTCCGAATGGTTGGATCGGAACTTGTTCAAAAGTATATCGGAGAAGGTTCCAGATTGGTAAGGGAAATTTTCACCCTTGCAAGGGAAAAAGAGCCCACTATCCTCTTTCTGGACGAACTGGATTCGATCGCAGGTAGAAGGACCGACTCATCAACTTCAGCCGATAGGGAGGTTCACAGGACATTGATCCAGCTCCTGGCAGAATTGGATGGATTCAATCCCCTGGGAGAAGTGAAGATCATAGCTGCTACCAATCGGCCGGATATTCTCGATAACGCGATATTGCGCCCTGGAAGATTGGACAGGATAATCGAGATACCAATGCCGGACATCAAAGGAAGGATCGAGATCTTCAAGGTCCATACCAGAAAAATGTCCCTTACAAAGAATGTATCTTTGGAAGAACTATCCGCCTTGACAGACGAATTCAATGGAGCCCAGATCAAAGCGGTTTGCACCGAGGCTGGAATGTTCGCGATCAGATCGGAAAGGAGAGAGGTCACAATGGATGATCTCATCTCTGCGATCAAGAAGATAAGGGAAACGACCAGTGAAGAACTTATCCTTCAGTTCAGATCATCACCCCTCAGGAAAGAGGGATATTCAATGTTCGTATGATCAGTGGATCCTGGAACCGGATTCCACATCCTTATCGATCGTAAGTAGAGATACGATCTCGCCATTATCTGCCGCAAGGAGCATTCCATTGGACACGACCCCTCGAAGTTTTGCAGGCTTCATGTTCGAGATCAGAATGATCTTCTTTCCGACCATCTCTTCCTTTGGATAATGCTTCTTCATACCAGCAACTATCTGCCGTGGTTCTTTTTCTCCAACATCAACCGTCAGGACATAGAGCTTGTCAGCTTTGGGATGGTCCTCGACGGAAAGGATAGATGCAACTCTAAGGTCCATTTTCATGAACTCATCGAATTCGATCATATTGCTTTCATTCTTTTCTTCCTCATCCATATCCTTTCCCTCCTCCTCTGCCTCTTCTTCATCCTCCGGTCTCTCAAGTTTGCTGAAGAGGGGAACAGGCATCTTCAAAGGAAGGCCCTCCTCGAAACCGATCAATGCATCCGACCATGATCCATCCTTGGGACCAGGGGTCCCGATCATCTCGTACCACCTTTCCACGGCATGTGGGATGTAGGGATAAAGACCATATGTTATCAGTCTCCCTATTTGAAGTGATACGTTGAGAACGGTAGCGCAACGCTCCCTATCCTCCTTGATAAGTTTCCATGGTGCCTGTTTATTGAAGTATCTATTGGCCTCATTGACAACGGCCATCATGGTGTGGATCCCTTCTTTCAGTTTTACCTTCTCCATTGACGAAAGGGCGCTCCGATAATGTTCCTCTGCTTCTTTCAGGACCTTCTTGTCATCATCGGACAATTCTCCCTTCCTGGTGACCTCCCCATAATTCTTGGAGATAAAGGATACAACTCTGTGGAGATAATTCCCGAGAGCCCCCAGTAACTCGGTATTGTTCTTCTGTACGAACTCATCAAGATCAAAATTGGTATCTCCTTTTTCAGGCATGTTGATGGAAAGATAAAATCTCAATGGGTCCACCGGATAATCCTTCAAAAAACCATTTACGGTGACCCCATGACCTCGGGATTTGGAGAACTGGGAACCATCCCACTGCAAATACTCGTTGGATGGTATATCATAGGGTAGGTCCAATCCTCCGTATCCTGAAAGGATGGCTGGCCATATTATCGTGTGGAAAGGGATATTGTCCTTTGCAAGGAAATAGTAATGTCTGCATTCAGGATCCTTCCAGTAAGATTCCCAAAGCTTCGGATCACCCTTGTTAATGGAGTGCAGTTTGGATGCTGATAGATATCCACATACCGCTTCGAACCATACGTAGATACGTTTTTCATCATACCCTTCCATAGGGATCGGTACACCCCATTTGAGATCCCTCGTGATCGCCCTATCCCTCAAGCCGTCCCGAAGGAAATTATTCGTGTTGTTCCTTGTGTTCGGCCTCCAATCCGACTCCCTTGATCTGACGAACTCCTTGATCCCATTCTCCAATCTCGAAAGAAGAAGATAGAAATGTTCTGTATCCTTGAAAACCGGAACATTTGAGCATATCTTGCATTTAGGGGACCTGAGCTCACATGCATCCAACACCTTGCCACAATTATCACATTGATCTCCTCTTGCTCCATCATGATCACAATGGGGGCAGATCCCCTCGATATACCTATCTGGCATGAACCTACCACAATTGCTGCAGAAAGGTGCTTCCTCGGTTTTGGTCTCGATGTATCCATTGTTTTTCAGTGTCAAGAAGATATCCTTCACTACATCAAAATGGTGCTGGGTGTTGGTCTTTGTGTAGATGTCGTAGGTGATATCGAGTGAACGGATCGTCTCTTTAATGGAAGCGTGATTGTTCTCCGCAACCTGTTCAGGGGTGATCCCTTCCTTCTCAGCTGTCACCATTATCGGGGTTCCATGCATATCAGAGCCAGAAACGAACAGCGTATCATAACCCATCAATCTGCAATACCGGGCGTAGATATCTGCAGGGAGAAGACAACCTGCGATATGTCCCAGATGAAGAGGGCCGTTCGCATACGGCCAAGCGGCGCCTATGAATACTTTCCTTTCCGGCATAACAGGGGGATATGGTAAGTGATATTTGAATATCAAGGATAAAATGGAGATCAGACAGCCTTGAGATATCCAAGTACGGGTTCATATAAAAGCCCCTTATCCAATAGATTGGAGATCACCTCTTCGATTATATTCCTGGAAAGTCTCTTCTTCTCGACCGTGTCAACAAGATCGTCCCATCTGGCACCATCTCCGCTATCAAGGTCCATTATCAGCTGGACAACCAGATCCTCGTACTGCTCAAGATCGTCCTCGGTGTCCTCATCTGACGATCCGATGGTTACTTTGATCTGTTCCAGTTCCTTGGAGAACCTTGCTTTATCGATAGCCATCAGAGTGTCCTTTATGATGCCATTGGCAGCTTCAACGGTTTCCTCCCCACCCCGTGGTTCACCGGGGTCAGGAACCTCAAAGAATTTCGCCGGAAGAGGCCCTCTTCCCTCAAGCTTCCAGATCCTTGCCAGGGCATCTCTTACCGCCAGTAGATGCCAAGCGTCCCTTTCCTCCTTATTTGCGGGGATTATCACCTCTGGGTTCAAGGTAACAACGCTGTTACCTTTTTTTGAGACGAACCTAGTTACCTTTCCTATAACGGTCACGAAGGACGGTACCGAAAGACATTCCAGCGATCGTATCAGACCTGGATTGAACCTACCTACGGTGAAAGAAAGTCCACCTGTCGGATCGGCGATCCTCAATCTGAAAAGAGGAGAATCCTCGGATCCGATATCGTCCTTCTCCATCAACACGCCGCAGATCACCGTCCTGTAGATCAAGGCACCAGTGGGGGTGATGTGTCTCGATCTCGGTCCATCCTCCTCACCGGTGGAATCCTCTACACTAAATAGAATATCCTTGATCATCACTGGCATCGCTGGTTCCCTTCGTCTCATTGGACCACCTCCAGAAGTAAGGATATCTCATCTTTCATGTTTTCAATGTCCCAACCAATATCAATGTTCGATAAGGATATGCTCAGACCGTAATCGTCAAGAATGGGATCTCCGGAAATGGTCAGTGACCGTCCGACCAATTTCAATGAAAGTTCTTCCGTTATCATATCTGGGTCCATCGAAGCCCTGACCTCGCTGGATATCACCTCCATGGGTCTATCCAGAAGCGATTCGACGATCATTTTATCACCCTTCAACATACATGTTCCAGATCCATCATCGAACACTGCTCTGATGGCCATATCCTCCTCTCCTTTCATCTTGCCATGGACGGTACATTGGGATTTCATGAGCTTCCTGCCACACTCTTCACATCTTTTGAATATCCCGGATCCTGACCTTACATCCACCACCGTTCCACGCAATCTTACCTCACCTGAAAGTCTACCATTTGCTATCTCCTTGATCCTTCCATCGGATGGTTCCTTCAGAATATCAGCACTGGGCAATCTATCATCCGCAACACCTTTGACGATCACTCCTCCATCAATGTTCAATTTCTGAATTCCCCGGTATTCCTTCACATAACCACCGATCAGTCGATAGCATCTTCCTTTTTCTATGGGTATCCTGTCCCAACAGGTGATGTCGATCTTACCAGACCTATCAGCAATAATACCGCGCATGATCTCTTTGGAATTCCCATCTTTGGTGTTTATCTCTCCCAGAGTGAGGTCTATGACCCTGCATTCGAGGTAGATCCTCTTGATCCCGGGAAATAGTTCCCCGATGGTACCCGGGATCCCATCCTCCACGATCGGTATCAGACCTTCCATATCATCAATAGATGACACAGATGTGTGATCGTTCATGACCACTTCCAATCCTCCACGGAATTCCCTTACGCTGGCATTCTGGACCAAGAGGCCATCTCCAGGTGAATAATCGAATTTGGACCAGGCTGAATACTTCACTGTGTTCTCGGAATCACCGAACAGGCCATAGTGATACTCACCTCCTCCCTTTCTTGTCCCGGAATGGACGGTGATCAAACGCGCTCTGAATGTGACATTCCTCATTCCATCCTCCAGTTCTGAAAGATCTGATATCGTCCTCTGATCCGTCTGGACCTCCATTCCGTATGAGCCATATAGGGAACGTTCCGCCTCTTCGATGGATATGCCGAGTTCCTTGGATAATCTATGGACCTCTTCTTTCATATCCTCAATACTCTTCTTCTCATCTCCTGACGCCCGGTCTGTTCCAATTGTGGGCGTATTCTTTCTGTCTTCAGACATATTGGATCCTCGATATATATTCCATGTTACCACATAAAAGTGAAATACCCAAGGGGATATGTGAAAGTGAATTGGACCGCAAAAAGGATATTCCCGAAGGTTCTTCCAAAAAATGGGTTTGTGATTGTATTCAGTTGATCTGGAGAGGTAAATATCCCCCCCTCCATCAAACGGATCTGCAGGAGAGCTTCCATGGTCAAAATAGGTAAGAACAATGCCTTGGGCAGAGGATTAAAAGCGCTCATCAGGGATAAGAGCGAAGAGGATAAGACCACTAATAAAGAGGAGCTTAAAAGCGAGCGACATGCCAGAAATATGGAATTCTATGGTTCCCTGCTAAAGAAATATGTGAGATCGGGAGCAGAGGATGACCTTATCGAACAGATGCTTGAGGATGTAATGAAGCATATGGGAGTCTCGAAGAACGAGCATGATAATCTTCTTTCCACATTGAGAAAAAGGGAACCGGTGAAACTCCACTCTGAAGAAGATATTGAAAAGGTCCAATCCGAGATCAAAGAGGAACTTATTCAACTCTATGAGAGGATCGGAAAGAAGAAACGAAAGAAGAGCAGGTTTGCGAAGATCGAAGGAAAGTTGTTTCAAAAAGATGTAACGGATGCGATCCCACTTCCGGACAAACAGATAGATAAGAAATCGAAGGTAGCAAAAATAATTAGAAGAAGGCTTGTCGCAAGGGACCTTGATGAAAGGGCTGGAATAATTACAGGACCTGGATCGACCTCAAAGGGAAAGATCCAGTGGATGGACGAGGATGAAGAACCAATTAAGATGCTAGGCCCCAAGGAAGGTCTTGATGATAATCAAAAACCTATTATCTCGACCCCTCCAAAAGATGGAATGGAAGATTCCAAGGAGACTCTAATACTCGGTTCATCGAACGAGGAGGAGGATGAGGTGGAAGAGATCGTTGATATTGACCCTCAGATGAACGATGAAAGTAACGAACCGACCATCGAGTCCCCACCATCCTTTGTCCCCACAGGACCTGGATCCGATCTCGAGGGAGGGGATGAGGACCAAGAGAAGATGGCCGATGACGTTCCGATGGATGAGGTTGAAGATGAGGATGGACAACCGGATACGGAAATGGAATATATTGCTCCCGCTGAAGTAGAAGAACAGACAATGATCGAGGATGACATCGATAATATGGAAGAGGTAGAAGAGTTCGAGGAAGATGAAAGGAGCCGTTTGGCCGATCTTGAAGACTCCCTCCTATCCATGAAGATCCTGATGGAAGAGGATAAGATCGATGAAGCATATGATATGGGAGAGCGGCTTCTTGAGAAGGACCCCGATAACATCAATATCCTCAATGAGATGGGGGTCATCCTTTATCATCAGGGGAAGATGGACGAAGCCTTGGCCCTATACAAGGGAATCCTTGAAATGGAATCAGACCCTGTTGAGACCCTTATAAACTACGCAACACTTCTTTCATTGAACGGCCACCTGGACGATTCACTGGGTTGTCTCGATCGAGCGGTCAGGAAGGACCCATATTCCGAGGATGCCTGGAACAATAAAGCTGTAGTCCTGACAAGGGCTGGCAGGTTGAGAGAAGCGCTGGAATGCCTTGATGAGGCGCTCAGGATCAATGAGAAGACACCCTCAACCTGGACGAACGCAGGTATAATCCTGGAAAAGATGGGCGAGATAGGACCGGCCCTGGAGTGCTACCAGAACCTCCTTGAGATCGATCCGGAGAACAAGATCGCCACACAGGGTATAGAATACTGCAGATCTAAATTGTAATGAATACCCAAACCCCGAAGGATGTGACCGCTTCACTTCAGGGTTTGCCGTATCGGATCAGTATCCGCTTATCAGACGATCCGCCATTTCTTGTATGCTTCCTCTTCAGGGTTGAAGCAGTAATGGATGTTCTGGAAATCCTTCTTCAGTTCCACAACATCATCTCGGACCTTCAATGGGTCCTCCTTGTCGATCAGAATACGCTTGAACAGCTCGGCCACCTCTGACATGTTGGACTCCTTCATTCCGACCCTCGTGAGTTCCTGCGCTCCCAATCTCAGACCGGACGGCCTCATTGCAGTTCCCGTATCATCCGGTATCAGGTTCTTGTTGGTGATAATATTGGAGGTCTCCAGGTCAAGGGCACATGGAGCCCCCCCACCCTGTTTGGTAACATCAAGGACCATGGCATGCGACCGGGTGAATCCAAGCTTCTCCCCCAGGACATCGAAACCCATCTCGTGAAGTGCCTGGGCAAGGGCCTGGGCATTCCTGATGATCTGGTCTGCATATTCGGCACCGAATTCGATATGCTCTGCGAACGCTATCCCCTTTGCTGCCATTGTCATCAGATGATGGGATGAATGTGTCCCAGGGAACACACGTCTCCTGATGGCCTTCCATTGATCCTCATCCTTCGGGTTTCCGATAATAACACCACCCTGCGGACCTGGAAGGGTCTTGTGTGTTGAACCTGTGATCACATGGGCACCTTCCCTCAGAGGGTCCTGGAACTTGCCTCCAGCGATCAGACCCAGGACATGGGCACCATCGTACCAGACATGACAGTCGATCTCCTGCAGGGTATCCTGAAGTTCCTTCAAGGGGGCGGGGAACAGGAAAACGGACCTGCCGAAGAGACAGAGTTTTGGTTTGTGTTCCAGAAGGAGCTTTCGTGATGCATCGATATCGATGTTCATGTTCTCCTTATCCCACACATAGGTCATCTCGTTACCACCCCTGAGCCCTCCGGCTCCGAACTTGGCAGATGAAATGTGGGCACCATCGTTCAAATGTGGAGCGAAGTAAAGGTCCCCCGGTTTGAGAAAAGCAAAGAAGGCGGAGATATTTGCGGTCGTACCGGATATCGGGCGAACATCCGCCTCAGGGGACTTGAAGAGCCTTTTTGCGATCTCCTCTACCCTGGTCTCAACCTTGTCCACATAGATATTGCCGTTGTAATACCTCTTCCCAGGCAATCCTTCTGCATATCTATCGGTAAGATCGGATACCTGAAGTTGTCTTGCCAAAGGTGATACAAGATTCTCCGATGCGATCATGCTAAGGGAATCATGAAACCAATCGGTGTGCGTGTCGATCTGTTCATATATGTATCTTACATCCTCGTTATCGGGGAGTTCCAATGTCATACAAACACCTAGCCCTGGGTAGAGGGAACATAATCATTAACGTTTCCACCGTTCAGATACTGAAATATAGCCTTTATGACACAGGAAAGACTAAAAAAGTACCTAACATAACCATGATCGGCTGAGCTTGATGTCGACTGACCCACGACCTCACAAATGGAGAGGTATATGGAGGGATGACCCCTCGATTCGGAAAGCACTGGAAACCCTGTCCAAGGGGATAGAGGATGGGATAGTTGGAAGCAGGGAAGAACTTCAATCATTGAAGTTGAAGGTTGCCAAGGAATTGAGATTGAAGGATCTGCCAACGAATTCCATGCTCATTGACTACATAAAAGAAATGAAAGGTGAGATGGATGAAAGGATACTCTCTCTTCTAAGAAAGAAACCTACCAGGACCCTTTCAGGTGTTGCTGTTGTCGCGGTAATGACATCACCGCATGATTGCCCGCATGGGAAGTGCAAGTTCTGCCCCGGTGGGACTGATAATGATACTCCCACCCCGCAATCATATACCGGCAGGGAGCCGGCCGCCATGAGAGCTGCCATGAACCAATATGATCCATACAAGCAGGCAATGAACAGGATCGAACAACTCGAAGCGATCGGCCATTCCACCGACAAGATCGATCTGATACTTATGGGAGGTACCATCACTGCCAGAGAACCTGAATACCAGACAAGCTTCGTCAAGGGCTGTCTTGATGCCATGAACGGATCGATGTCCGTGGACATTCATGAAGCCCAGCTTCTGAACGAGACAGCCGGGCACAGATGCATAGGAATGACCTTTGAAACGAGGCCCGATCACTTTGGGATCGTTGAATGTGACCGGATACTGGAATTGGGTGGAACAAGGATCGAACTCGGAGCTCAATCCACATTCGATGGACCTCTGAAGATGTCGGGTCGTGGTCACGGGACAAAGGAGACCATCGATGCTACGATGATCGCAAAGGATTCCGGCCTGAAGGTAAGCTATCACCTGATGCCGGGTCTTCCAGGTTCTTCGAACGAGATGGACGTTGAAAGTGCAAGGATAGCCTTTACCGACCAACGATTCATGCCGGACATGATCAAGATCTACCCAACACTGGTGATCAAGGGAACAGATCTCTACAACAGTTGGAAAAATGGAGAATATGAGCCGCTTGATACGAGCAAAGCCGCTGAGATCGTTGCCAGGATCAAAAGGATAACACCACCCTGGGTGAGGATCCAGAGAGTCCAGAGGGATATACCAACCCCTCTTATTGAAAGCGGTGTGGAGATGTCGAACCTAAGACAGGTGGCGAACAGTGTCATGAAGGAACGTGGATGGCAATGTAGATGTATCAGATGTAGGGAGGTAGGACACAGAACAAGGGACGGGGGGGAGATTCCAGATCCCGAAGATATCGAGATGAGAAGGACCCCCTATGAGGCTTCGGGCGGCCAGGAACTGTTCATCTCCATGGAGCATCCGGACACGGACACCCTTCTGGGATATCTGAGATTGAGGTATCCTTCATCCAAAGCCCATAGATCCGAGATGGCGGGGTCTTCCATTATACGAGAAGTGAAGATCTTCGGTCAGATGGCGGAGATCGGAAAGAGTGGGAAGAACAAATGGCAGCATAGAGGGATGGGGAAAGAACTGATATCAGAGGGAGAGAGGATCGCTTCAGAAGAATTCGACAGTAAAAGGATCCTTGTTATGTCGGGGATCGGGGTCAGGGAATATTACAGGAATATCGGGTACAGGAGACTTGGCCCGTATATGGCAAGGGTCCTGTGAGGAAAGACATCCAAAATGATTATCGTCAGATCATGAAGTATCACTATCCATTGGTATTGATGTCCATCTTACTCCGTTCTACACCTGGATGAGTTTCAGATCATTCTGCAAGGCGATCTCCTCCAATCCTTCCAGTAATTCGAAGTTCCTCTCGGACCGATGTGGAAATATCACCTCTGCATCCCGGGT
>JAUVCN010000154.1 GCA_030595715.1 Thermoplasmatales archaeon | reverse complement strand
TGTTCTATGAAAAAACGAAGGTTCATTTATATCTTCTGTACCAGGCAGGCAATCCGATATACCTGTAGTGATCCTCTATTTGCCTGGAATATATTGAGGAATAGAACTTGTTGAACTCGCCCACATGCATCAATCCCTGCTTGGTCGGCAGGACACGGTACGATCTTTTATCTTTGACGATCAGGATGTAGTTTTCCTCTTCAAGGTGTTTTAGTACCCTCTCGGTCATATTATGATTGGACCTGATGTGATGCATGATCTCCGATTTCGAAAGCCCCTCCGGTTCTTCAAGCAAGATCATTTCAAGCTTCTCTTCAAGGTCCTTCTGCTGCGGGTCGAGTTCCATGGCCGAAGCTAGTATATTGAGAACAATGCATGAATAGAGGTTCATGTCCTTGTAGCTCTTCTTGGCCAAGTTTTTCCCACCTGATCTTTAAGGCAGCACCTTTGGAAGCTCCGGAACGAAGGGAACGAACTCATAATGACCCGTCGGAAGCTCCACTACCATCTGCATGTTGATCTTCATCTTCTTGTATCCTTTTAGCCACACCTCTCCCGAGGTCAATTTGTCGTACACGTCATCATTCAATCCATTGTATGAGGAACTGGACTTGTAAAGGAGACATACCCTGTGGGGGTATGCTTCCCCCTTTGCTGTTACACTCTCCAGATCCCTGATCACCTCTTTCAGGTCGGACATCTGAGGGGTCTTCTTCAATTCTCTGATGTAGAGTGAATAACCCGGATATCCAATTTTCAGCAGTTTGTATATAAATGACGGTTTCCTCTGAACGAAGCCATCGAAATGGAACCTCTTCCCTTTTCTTCCTACCGCAAAGGAATCCTTTATGAGAAGTTCCGGTCTGAACTTCAACATCCGCGCAAATGTATCATTGTTCTTCTTCAAGTAGGAGATAAACCGCTCTGTCTTGTTCTTTCCCTTCGGTATTGAATATGCAGGCGGCCCCTCTCTCATCGCCTTTATTGCAGAATGTCTGAAGACCGCTTCTTTCAGGAACCTCCTCAATATGGAGAGCAATCTGGCCGTGATAAGGCCCGTGATCAATAGGGAAAGAAGGACAAGGAACATGAAGATCTGGCCAGTCGATAGAAGCGCCAGCATTAAAAAAAGATCCAGTATTATCGAGAACCATACGAAGTACAATGCGAATTTGGAAAGGAACAGTATCTTTTCAGATCTCTCGGTGATCTCCTCTGCAAGATTGAACGTTCCAGAGATCGGGTCTTCCACCCCTCTGTATAGTTGCCATTTCTTCATTTGTACCCCATTCCTGTTCAATGAACAGGTCGCGTCTTATGGTATATAAATCCATATGAAAGAATGTTACACAACTCTGTGTTGGAACAACGTTTCGACCGGTTATATATGATTTCTCTTGCCTGTTCCCGATGGTGATAAAAAATGACCGCAGGAAAAGGAAAGACCGGTGTGCTCTTGCCCCTTGTTCTTATCGGGGCTGTGATGCTTTCGGGAGTGGGCCTTCTGGGCCTTCTCCTGCAATCTGTCGATATTGACGATGGCAAGATCACTTCAGATATTATTGAGGATCGCCTTGTGAACATAGAGATCGAGACCGCCCAGATCATTGCAGAGGAGAGGTTCGAGGAATCCTTTGAAGAAGTTGAAGCAGTAAAGGACCAGACCCCGACCGAGAGGTCGATCCCCATATCTCATGCGTTCGATCAGCCTGATGTCCCCTCCATATCTGCCGGGGAACAGGAGATCACAAGGTCCGATGATGATCTGCTTACCGAGAATGGATTCATTGGCAGGGATCGATCACCCGGAGCTCCCGATATTGAAATGGACGACACCATGTCCCGGCTCAATGGGCACGGATATCTTCTTGAAGATACGTATGGTCTTGTCAAGAACGCGGAGGTCCCCGAGGACCTTCCTGCTGTATCCATTGATGAAGAAGCAACCATCCCGGTCACGGAGGAGGGTGTTGCGATCGAGGATGATAATATAGATGAGATATCAGAGGACCTTTCCGAGGTATCAAAGGATATGGAGGGACTTCTTGGAGATATAACCCCCGATACCACTTCAGCGGGAATAGGTGAAGATGCCATCTCGGGAACAGCCTGGGATGTTATGAACTCAACCACAAGGGACTCTGATAAAGATGGCAACCCCGAGTGGAAATATGAGATAAGGGTAGCTTTCGGCGTGATCAACAGGACACTTATTAATGGAACACTTGAGTACATTATCGGCTTCGAATATGAATACCGGGATAATGATTCCGATGGGATACCGAACTATGAGAGAACGGTACGCATCAAATTGGCAAATTTCTCATTGAACGGGATCAAGATCGCAGAGGGGCTTTCATTTTCGGAAACGATCAGAAATGATACCGATGGTGACAATACGATCGATCATGTGGAGATCAGACATCTTTCATATGGATATCACGCCACAATTCTCCGAACCATCAAGTCCTTTGCCACCGCTGGCGAGTTGATCATGGATGATAATGACAACGATGGGATATTTGAGAAGAAGGAGGGGACGGTTGTTTTCTTCTTCAGGCATCAGACAGCAAACCCGAATGTGATCCTTCGCGAATCTCTGGTTCTGATCCATGGGAAAGAAGATACTGCCCGGAAAGAACTATCGAAGCTCACTTTCACCAGGATCAACAATACAAAAGGAGTTACTCTCCTTGAAACCGGATATATCTGGTCCTACAAAGAGGATACCAACTCCAAGGAGCTTCTGATCATTGTGGGAACTAACAACACAGTGACAGACAAGGTCCAGTATGTCATCTTCAACGGAACGGAGACAACAACAGCGACCACGACCTCATACAGGGTCACAGCTTTTGCGGTCGAGAACTCTACCCTCCTCTTAGGAGGAAAGAGATCAGATGCTGTTGCCATCGATTATCAGGTGGATGTCACCGGGAACCGGACGGATGAAAAGGGATTCCTTGCAGCTGCAAGGAATGATAACAGGCCCAACAGGATAGAGGAATCCTTCCTGTTGATATCTGTTGACAGGACAGAGATCTCGGGGGTCCTCTTGAACGAGGATTCAACAGTTCTTGCAGGCAAGAACGTCACAACCGATGGTCTGGATTCCATCATGGGATTTACCAACAAGGTCTACATCGACAACGATGCTGATGGAAATCCCGAGTATGTCAAGATATCATGGGCTGTTGGAAGGTCCGAGGATCTGGACAATGACGGTATCGTTGACAGGGAGGGGTATATTGTCTCCTGGAATGAGATCAAGGACAACGATGATGATGGGAACCCCGAGTGGAACCAGACCTTTGTGATGATGGGATGGAAGCTAGATGATAACGATGATGGGAACATCGACCTGGAAAGGGGATTGATGACCAACGTCACCGCCTATGACACCAATTCCAACGGAACAGTGGAATTCAAAGAGACCGGTACTGTCGGTTTCGAAAAAGCAGATCAGGATTCCGATGGAACGATCGACAGTGAGCGATATATGGGAGCCTGGGAGAAGGTCACGGATGTCCATGATGATGGAACCGAGATCAACAAGCAGTCAGGGACCTGGGCTCATGAGGTGTGATAGGAACAGGAGGGAAAAGAATGAAGATATGGATAGTTGGGGTCGTTATGGCCCTCATTGCGGGGGCCGGGATCATGGCCGGATGTATCGACCAGGTCGCGGACCCCGACCTTGATCTTCACATCCTAGATGTGATGACGAACACAACATCGCCAAATCCAGGGTCAGCGGATGCCGATGATGGATATGAATTCGTTTACGTGAAGGTGAGAGTGGAGAACGAGAACAGGGATGCCGACCTCTCAATATTCCCAAAGACCTTCACCCTGGATGATAATTCCACCACGGAAGTGAAGGGGAAGTACCTCGCGAACATGGACCTCAGAAGGATCGACTCCATCAGGGTGGATGCATTCGATGAGAAGATCTTCTGGGTAGTGTTCCAGGTGCCCCAGGGCGAGAAGATGATCTACATGAGATACAGAGGAACACTCGACGAACCCGTGGAAGAGAAGATGCCGGAATACTGAAGAGAAGCAGTTTCTCATACCTCAGGGGGTCTTTAGGCCCCCGATTTTTTTATATCAGACCAAACATTATTTTAAAATCTTATCCATTTCTATCTGGAATAAATATGAGACTATCAACTGTATCCATTGCATTTATTGTTCTTTTGATACTTACAAACCATTTATCATTTTTTTCAACTGAAGGATCCGGGTATGAAGATATTTCATTGGAAACTCGATCAACAGAAGGATTCTCCATAGAGATATCTGATTGGAGATGGAATAAGACAGGAGCTGTGAGCCTCACATTCGATGATGGACTGAACTCACAGGCAAACATCGCAGCCCCTTTGATGACAGAAAAAGGTCTTGTCGGTACATTCTTCGTCACCATCGGAAACTGCGGCATCCCCTATGGTGCGAACTGGTCAGAATGGCAGAATGTATCCGATAATGGTCATGAGATCGCCTCCCATACCATCACACATCCGGACCTGACAGCATGTAATTCAACAAAGCTCCAAGAAGAAGTGGTCCTCTCGAAACAGATAATAATGGATAATTTGACAGGAGTGAAATGCGAGACCTTCAGCTACCCGATGGGCAGATACAATGCAACGGTCCTTCAAGTTGTCAGTAAGAATTATCTGGCTGCAAGAACAGATGGGCATAATATCACGGCTCCTCCTTCTCCAACACCGAAGACACCTGAGAACCGATACAGTGTGATACCGTGCAATTTTGGAGGATCTGAAACCATTTCTCAAATGTCAGACCTACTGAATGATACGGTAGACACTGGTGGATGGCTTGTTGAGATGATCCACGCCATCGAGGGTGGGGGATGGGATCCTGTGCCGTTGGACACGTTTACATCTCATCTATACCAGTTGGTTTCAAAGAAGGATGATCTCTGGATCGACACATTCATCAATGTTTCGAAATACATCAGGATGAGGGAACATACCGATATCCAGTTCACTGTTGAAGAGGATAGATACCTAAATATCTCACTGAATTCCGACCTTGATGCAGAATATGATATGCCTTTGACCTTGAATGTTGCAATACCTGAAAAATGGGTGGACCTGGACATCAGGATCGGTGATGAGATCTTTCATATTTC